>JAGUXE010000158.1 GCA_020061995.1 Ignavibacteriales bacterium
CGGTTCATTGGTTTCTCCGGGATAACCGATGGAGCCTAAGTCTTTTTCTATGATTGGAGGAATTGTGAATGGATTAATTCTATACAAATGTGCATTCGGATAAGTCCCCACATAAATTTTTCCCTGAAAGTAGGTAGAATACCACAATATCTCTTTTGTGTATCCGGGGGATACCAACTGCTGAGTTATTGTAGACTTTTTGTATAACTCGATTACTTCTTTTGGATTGCTCTGGGGGAATGAAATCTGATTAAGACATAGACAACACATCCATATTTTTAATATTACAAAGTTTCTGTATTTCATTTTCAACCAATTCCAAAATAGAATCATGACTATAGGTGAACATAATTTCAAATATCTAAATTCATTACTTATTTATCTAACTTCACCATAGCAAAAACAGTTATTGCACTGCCTGTTTTTTAATTATCTCACTAAAACCATTTTTTTAATTTCTCTATATTCACCAACTTGGAGAGCATAAAAATAAATTCCACTTGCAAATCCGGTCGAATTAAAATTAACCGAATAATTTCCGGTGTCTTGTGTTTCATCAATTAGAGTGGACAATTCATTTCCAATTATATCAAACACCTTCAATGTTACTTTACCCGAAACAGGAATCTTATAATCAATTCGGGTAGTAGGGTTGAATGGATTGGGATAATTTTGACTCAACTCGTAGTGGGTGGGAGTAATTTTATCTAATTCTAAAACATCTGAATATTTAAATGAGCCATCAAGGTCAATTTGTTTGAAGCGATAATAAAGAGTCGAATAGTTTTCGAAATAGTCAGAATAAGTATATTCGCTAACATTTGTAGTAGTTCCAATTCCCTCAATAAAAGCAATCTGCGTCCAGGTTGATTTATCAATAGATCTCTCTATTTCAAAACCTTTATTATTCTTTTCAGATAAAGTTTGCCACGCTAAAACTACATTGAAATTATTTCTCGTCGCTTTGAATGTCCATCCTTCAACAGGTAATGGATGAAAATTAATTGCTGCCATTGCGTTAACTATTCCCCATCCCATTAATCTATCTGGAGTTAAGGCATTTGAGGCTGTGCTTCTTAATGCATCTCTAACTTGAATGGGGGTTAAATTAGGATTATATGATAAAACTAAAGCTGCAACACCTGCAGCTAATGGACAACTAAATGAAGTGCCGCTGGAAGTAGTAATATTAGTATTAGATGAAGTTGATGCAACTGTAACGCTCGATCCCATCGCCATAATATCAGGCTTTATTCTTCCATCTACAGTATTTCCAACACTCGAGAAACTCGATCTTGCACCGGAGGAGGTAACTGCACCAACCGCTATAACACTATCCCCGTCTGCGGGGGCACCAAGTGTATTTGTTAAAGTTGCCATACCTTCATTACCTGCTGAGTTAAGAACAACAATTCCTTTTTTAACCGCTAAATCAGCAGCTATTGTAATTCTGCATGTATTTCCATCCATACTTTGCCAGGTATAACTTGTATACGGGAAATCAAAACCAATATAGCCGAGTGAAGTAGAAGATACATCTACACCAATACTGTCAGCCCATTCAATAGCAGCAATCCAATTATCTTCTTCTATCGGAGTTTCTGAATCAGTGTTTTCCGTTTTTGCTAAAATATATGATGAATTAAATGCAGGACCAATCAACTTCCCTTCTTTAAATCCACCTATTGCTGACAAGGTTTGCGTACCATGTGTGCCGGTTCCCATATCACCATGATCACCAACATTCGCATCGTTGTTTACAAAATCCCAAGCGGCAATTATATTCATTGTTGTAAAGACTTCATGACTCAATCTGTTAAAACCGGCATCAAGAACCGCAATAGTTACTCCCTGCCCTTTTATTCCTAAATCATGAACCGCCGGAACATTCATTTGCTGTAGTTGTGTGAATGAATTCCCATAGTTATAACTGTGAACACCTTCCGGTTGTAGTAAAGGTTTCGACAATTCAAGGTTATCTTCTTCAACAATTCTTCTATTAGGTAGTTGATAAACAATATCTATAGTTTTTACAAAAGGGAGTTTTTCAATTCGATTAATTTCCGAATTGTCCGCATAAACAGTGACTCCATTTAACCATTTAGATTGTTTCTTAATCTTTACGCCAATGGTTTCGAGTTGAAATATGTATTCTTGGTTAACCGGGAAATCAGTAATATCAAGAGGATTCTCCTCTTTAATAACTTTCTTTCTTCTTTGAATCGATTTTTCACTCACAATATTTGAATGATACTTCTTCAACGTATTGATATCACTTCCTTTATCAGTAAAGAACACCCAGATCAATACTTCACTCGAGGAAGATTTATTTAACTGATATTCAACTGCCGGTGAAATTTTCTTGAGAGGTGGTTGAGCAAATAATTCAATACCAATTACGAAAAAAAATGCAAGTAAAAATAAATACCTATTCATTTGAGTCCCTTTCAATAGACTATTTTGCCCTTGTCCCAAGTGAAATTTTATTATCAACTTCTAAAAGATTCAAAGATCCTGATTCATTTTCAACCGCTAAAATCATCCCTTGAGATTCTAATCCCATTAGCTTAGCTGGTTTCAGATTTGCAACAATAACAACTTTCTTTCCTATAATCTCTTCAGGAGAGAAAGCTTTTGCTATACCTGCAATTATTTGTCGTTGTTCATCGCCAAGATCTACTTTTAACTTTAAGAGTTTTTCACTTTTCTTAACTTTTTCAGCTTCGATGATTTTTGCGACACATAATTCTGTTTTCATAAAATCTTCATAAGTAATCTGCGGGAGCACTTCTTTTTCCTTTATCGCAAGTTCAGAGGTACTTCCAAGATTTTTCATTTTGTCTTCAATAACTGAATCTTCAATTTTCACGAATAAAATCTCCGGGATATTAAGTTTGTGTCCTGCGGGTAAATTTTCTTTTCCTGAATTATCCCAGTTAATTGGTTTTGAGTTTAACATTTTGAATATTTTTTCTGAGCTAAATGGCACTATCGGTGATAATAATTCTGCAAGTGTATAAATTGTTTGTAAACTAATGTTTAATGATGTTGAGCACTTTTCACGGTCTGTTTTAACCGATTTCCACGGTTCTGAATCATTAAAATATTTATTTGCTGTTCGGGCAAGATTCATAATCTCTGTGACAGCATCCTTTATTTTATATCTCTCCAAATAATCAGCAATTTTTGCGGGATATTGATTCAAAAGCTCAATCATTTCAATATCACGTTCTTCTAATTCAAACTTTTGCGGAACAACTCCATCGAAATGCTTGTGTACAAATGTGAATGTACGATTAATGAAATTTCCGAGAATATCCGCCAGTTCATTATTATTTCTTGCTTGAAACTCTTTCCAATAAAAATCGGTATCACGATTTTCAGGTAGATTTGCAGCAAGTGTATAACGCAACGGATCAGCAGGAAATTCTTTTAAGAAATCAATAGCATCAATTCCCCAATTACGACTTTTAGAAAACTTCTTTCCCTCGAAATTTAAAAATTCATTTGCGGGAACATTTTGCGGTAGTATGTATTGTTCTTTGCCTGAATCATTCCACGCCATCAACATTGCAGGGAAAATAATTGTATGAAAAACGATATTATCTTTTCCGATGAAGGCTACATATTTAGTATCCGGATTTTGCCAATATTCTTTCCAAAGATTTTCATTACCGCGTAATTTAGAGAGTTCTTTCGTAGCTGAAATATATCCGAGAACTGCTTCAAACCAGACGTAAAAAACTTTTCCTTCTGCTCCATCAAGCGGGACTTTCACACCCCAATCGAGATCACGAGTGTAGGCACGGTCTTTCAGACCTTCATTGAACCAGCTTCTACAATATTGAAGTACTGTCTCTTTCCATCCATATTTTTCATTTGTTTCATTTACATATTTTTCGAGTCGTGATTGAAATTCACTTAATGGAAAATACCAATGAGTTGTTTCCTTAAGAATTGGTCTGTTTCCGCTAATTTTGCTGACCGGATTTACTAATTCAGTCTGTTCATATAAAGCGCCGCAATTTTCACATTCATCGCTTCTTGCTCCTTCGTTACCGCACTTCGGGCAAGTTCCTTCTACATAACGATCAGGGAGGAACATCTTTTTTGACTCATCATAAAACTGGAGAGTCTTCTTCTCTTTCAACAATCCGCGATTAAAATATTCAAGAAAAAACTCTTTGGCTGTTTCATGATGTTCGGGTAAACTGGTGCGGGAATAGATATCGAAACTCATTCCGAATTTTTCAAAAGACTCTTTATTAATCGAATGAAATCGATCAATAATATCTTGAGGTTTAACATTTTCTTTATCGGCAGTAATGGTAATTGGAACACCATGTTCATCCGAGCCGCAAATGTAAAGGATATCATCCCCTTTTAATCTTTTATAGCGGACGTATATATCCGCAGGTAAATAAGCACCGCTTAAATGTCCAAGATGAATTGGACCGTTTGCATAAGGTAAAGCCGAGGTAACAATGATTTTTTCTTTGTTCAATTTTATTCCGTAATTTTGATAAACAATGTTGATAAATATAACTAAATTTTAAATGCTATTTTTAACGGCTGCTCAACCATCTAAAAATTATAATTATACATTTTGAGGTTAAATTGGAAATCGCCACTGTCCTTATAATAATTCTATTAATTGTGATTCTTATACTTTTAATAATTCTCTTAGGAAAAATTAATAAAGGGAATAATGAACTCCTAACTTCCGAAATAAAAGAAAGTATGGAACAGCTTTTTGATAGGTCAGATGAAAAGATAAAAAATGAGTTTTCGAGAAACCGGGAAGAATCAACTAACAATTCAAGGCAAACCCGCGAGGAGCTTTTAAGTTCGTTTAAAAAACTTGAAGAAGCACTTTTAAATCAATTTAATTCATTCTCTGAGAAGCTTGATAAACTTACCTCCACTTTGGATCAGAAGATTGAGAATTTCACACGTTTTACAAAAGAAGATGCTGCTCAATTTCAAAAAAATACAACTGAAACTTTGATAAAACAATTATCTGATTCAGCTCAACAGCAAAAAAATGAATTAAACCTCTTCTCAGAAAAACTTGAAAAATTAATTCAAATGAATGAGCAGAAACTCGATAGTTTACGCGAAAAAGTTGAAGCCAAACTTACCTCACTTCAAGAATCAAATTCATCTAAACTTGAAGAAATGAGAGTTACGGTAGATGAGAAACTTCATTCAACTCTTGAAAAAAGATTAGGAGAATCTTTTAAGCAAGTCAGCGAACGACTTGAGCAGGTTCATAAAGGTCTCGGTGAAATGCAGACTCTTGCAACAGGAGTCGGTGATTTGAAGAAAGTTTTATCGAATGTAAAAACCCGCGGCACATGGGGAGAAATTCAGTTGGAAAATCTGATTGAACAAATTCTAACTCCCGAACAATACGCAAAGAATGTCTCGACTAAAAAAGGAAGTAATGACCGTGTAGAATTTGCAATCAAAATGCCGGGAAGAAGTCGGGATAAAAATGATGTTTTATGGTTACCGATTGATGCAAAATTTCCGATGGAAGATTATCAAAAGCTAATTGCAGCGCAGGAAGCAGTTGATATTCCATTAATTGAAGAAGCATCAAAAGCACTTGAATTGAGGATTCGTAACGAAGCAAAATCAATAAGCGATAAATATATTGATCCGCCAAATACAACAGATGTTGCACTATTATTTTTACCGATTGAAAGCCTTTATGCAGAGGTATTACGTCGCCCCGGATTATTTGAGCGGATTCAGAATGAATATAAAGTAATCTTAACCGGACCTACAACTTTAACTGCTATTCTAAATAGTTTGCAGATGGGCTTTAAAACTTTAGTTATTGAAAAACGTTCAGGTGAGGTTTGGTCATTACTTGGAGCGGTTAAAGCTGAATTCGGCAAGTTTGGTGATATACTCGATAAAACCCAAAAGAAACTTCAAGAAGCAAGCAACACAATTGAAGATGCCGCAAAAAAATCGCGAACCATCGAAAGAAAATTGAAGGATGTTCAAGAACTTCCGGTTGCCGAAGAAAAACCGCTGCTTGGTTTTAATGAAGAAGAATAATTATTATGATTAATGAGATAATTATAATTCAATTTCTTAAACCTATCGATAAAGGGCGAAGAGGTTAGAAAGCAATAATGAAAACCCATTCAAATAAAATAGTGCTGATATTCCTAATAGTATTAGCTCTCCCCCTCCACTCCGAAATCCGATACGTAAGCAAAACCGGAAGTGCGCAGCCACCATACACAAGCTGGGCTACTGCAAGCGACAGCATTCAGA
>JAGUXE010000364.1 GCA_020061995.1 Ignavibacteriales bacterium
GAATGTTAGAAGCGCTCAAGAATGAAGAGAAAGATGTGCAGAAAAAGTTGAAGAAGAAAGCGCCAGCACGGATCTCAATTGAGAAGGACTGGTAATTTTTGTAGCATTAAAACATAAATCAAATTACAAATGACAAATTACGAGTTACACCCTTCGACTCGTCCCGATTTTATCGGGACTCGTCCGACATTCTCTACGAGACAATTGATAGTCGGATTCGCTCAGGGTGACGCCGATTTTCTAAAACCCGTCACGTTGAGCAGAGTGGCTCCCGTCCCGAAAGCTTTCGGAACGGGAGGAACGGAGTCGACCTACGGTCTCGTAGAGAAACGTGTATATAGATTAATCAGTATATTTTTAATATTTATTTTCACTTATTCAACTGCATTTTCACAAGACCCGAATTTCACAACTTCAGTAGATAGAAACCGCATTGCGATGGGTGAGCAGTTTGAAATTACATTCACGCTCAGCGGCAGCGGAAAGAATTTTCAACCTCCACCCTTTTCCGATTTTTTAGTCCTGTCCGGACCCAATCAATCCACGAGTACGCAATTTATTAACGGAAATCTTTCGCAGTCGATTTCATATTCATACCTACTGCAACCTCGGTCGGAAGGGAAATTTACAATCGAGTCTGCAACAATTGAATCGGGCGGTAAGCGAGTTCAGTCTAACAACATAATTATCGAAGTCACTAAAAGGTCACAACAACCACAGAGACAATCGCAGCAGTCATCCGAAGAATCGAACTTGTCAAGACAGATAGCGGAGAATTTATTTTTACGAGTTAGTGTTGATAAAAAGAATGTATACCAGGGCGAGCAAATCACTGCAACATATAAATTATACACTCGTGCTAATATCGTGAAATACAGTGTTACAAAGGTTCCATCACTGACTGGATTTTGGGCGCAGGAAATTGATTTACCAAAAACTCTGCAATTCGAAACAGAGGTATTAAATGGAATTCAATTCCGTGTTGCGACCGTAAAGAAAACTGCTCTATTTCCGCAGCGCAGCGGCACGCTCGAGTTAGACCCGATGGAGTCCGAGTTTGTTGTTCAGGTTCAAACCAGAAGGCGAGGTGGTGATGTATTCGACCAATTTTTTAACGACCCATTCTTCGGAAATATCAGCAACGTAAACTATAAAGCGAAGAGCGAACCGCTGAAAATCAACGTTAAACCGCTGCCGACTTACAACCTGCCTTCAAGTTTTAGCGGAGCCGTCGGCAAATTCTCGATGGAAGCGTGGATCGACAAACAGGAAACTAAAATGAACGAACCGGTAACGTTGAAAGTAAAAATTTCGGGAAGAGGAAATTTAAAACTCATCGAGCCGTTGAAGCTATCTATTCCTCCAGACCTTGAAAGCTACGAACCTAAAATCTCAGACAACATCACACAAGGCACCAACGTTATTTCGGGCAGTCGCACATTCGAGTATCTTCTGATACCGCGCAGGCCGGGCGATAAAAAAATTCCCGCTTTCGCATTCTCATATTTCGACCCGGAAAAAAATAATTATGTATCAATCAGCTCTACCGATTTTATTATCAGCACAACTAAAGGAATCGATTTAGCCATCGGATCATCTGCTTCACTCAGCAAGGAAGAGATTAAACTGTTAGGTCAAGACATCCGGTTTATCAAAAGCGGCGATGTAAAATTTAGAAAACACGGTAAAACGTTTTTCGGTTCGACAATTTATTTGATCCTCTTGATAGCTCCGGTTTTCCTTTTCATCGGTTTCATCAACTACCAGAGACGATACGAAAAAATTACCGGCGACGTTGTGAGGTTAAAAAGTCGTAAGGCTACAAAGATTGCAAAAAAACATCTTTCCATCGCTAAAAAATTATTAGAGTCGAATAATAAGGATGAGTTTTATACCGAAGTATCCCGTGCACTGTGGGGATATACAGGAGATAAACTTGGGATTCCACAAGCCAACCTCACGAAAGAGTCGGTCAATGAGTCTTTAAAAGCGCATGGTGTGAGTGAGAAGTCCCTCGAAAAACTCAACAAAATATTAGACGTTTGTGAATTCGCACAGTATGCACCTTCAGTAGACTCCGGCGAGATGGGAAAAATTTATTCCAATACAGTCGAGTTGATTTCTAAAATCGAGGAGGAAATCCGATGAAGTTCCTGAAATATGTTTTAATGTTGTTAATCGTCTCCGAATTGTTTGCCGATGAGGTTCGTCATCAATTCGAACAAGCGAATCAATTTTACCGGACGGGTGATTATAAAAATGCAGTCGCTTTATACGAAGCCATCATAAAGAACGGCTATGAAACACCGGAGTTGTTCTTTAATCTTGCTAACGCGTATTTCAAGGCTGACAATTTACCTGCATCTATTTTATATTACGAGCGCGCAAAAAAACTCTTGCCGAACGATGACGACATAAACTACAATCTAAAAATCGCAAATCTAAAAGTAGTCGACAAGATTGAACCTGTTCCTCGATTATTTTTTATAGAATGGTGGATTTCGATGAGGAATTTGTTTTCAGCAGACACTTGGACAATATTCGGCATTGCCGGTTTCTGGTTATCTGCTTTCACGTGGGCATTATTCAGGATCGCAAGGAAATCGATTATTAGGCGACTGTTTTTCTTTACAGGTAGCATTATCGTCTTTATAACTATATTTTGCATGTTTTTCGGTTACCAGCAATACCAGACTGAAACGTCTCAAAACAGCGCAATCGTATTCTCTCCTTCCGTTTCGATAAAAAGTTCACCCGATGAGCGCGGGACTGACTTATTCATATTGCACGAAGGGGTAAAAATTGAAATATTAGACGCCGTCGGAGATTGGAAAAAGTTTAAGTTAGCTGACGGAAAAATCGGCTGGTTACCAGATACTGCAATCGAAATTATTTAATTTTTAAATTATTTGTAAACTGTTTTACATTCCGCTCCGATGGAGCTTTTCTCTCTTTTCTATTTCCCAGCAATTCCCGTAGGTTTTTTCCATAACCTTGATTGAAGAACTTATGTGGCAAGATGTATCCGAGTCTTCCATTATTCTTGAGTAATTGTATTGCCCTTTCTACGAAAACAACATAAATATCATAGTTACCTGTCGATGCTGAGTTGTATTTACGTTTAAACCAATCGACCATAGTCAGGTTCGTATCTTGAAGCATTTGTATCTTGACATACGGTGGATTCCCTACAATCGCATCGAAACCACCGCTCTTCATCACATCCGGGAATGCCGTCTCCCAATCAAACGGGCGTATGCGTAGTTCCTCTTCAAGCGAAAGATTGTCGCCAAGTCCTTTTATATCCATCCCCACAAGCGAGTTGCCACACTTAATGTTGTTAGAAAAGTTAAGGAGAATCGTTTCTTTCAACTCAAGCGTCAGTTGCTTATCGAACGATTCGGCATTGATGAAGCGAAGCCTTGTCTCGGCTTCGTTGATTCGTTCTTGCTTCTCGGTGCGAAATGTTTGGACTAACACGCCGACTCGTTGCTTTGCTTCTTTTATATTCAATCCGTCAGCTGACGGAAAAAGAAAATTGTCTGAGTTTTTCCAACCGACCACTCAATGTTTTAGATTCAGAGCCCGGTAGATGCTCTTTTGCATAAGAATTCGTCTTCTTAGCATCTTGTTTTTGACTCTCTTGCTCAATTGGATTTTGCTATATACCTAACTCAATCAATTTTTGGATTTCACAACCTATATTGTTAATTTTATTAATAATTTGCAAACAAACACTTTAGTTAATGTAAAACTTTTAAAAAGGAGTAAACGATGAAAAAACTATCAGTTCTCTTCATTCTTCTGCTGTTTCTGAACGTCACTTCCTTGAGCCGTGTTGGTGATGTTCTCAAAGTTATAAAGACGCCCGGACCTCTTCCGACTGGATTAACTTACGACGGTAAAAACCTATGGCTTGCTGATGCGTTCGAAGATAAAATCTACAAAATCAATTCTGAAACTGGAGAAGTTATCTCAAGTTTCGACTCGCCAGGTTTTCATCCCGAAGGTTTATCTTGGGATGGAAAATATCTTTGGCATATCGATGCTGGTGAAAAAGCCATGTATCAAATTAATCCATCAAATGGAATAGCTGTAAAAGTTTTAGAATCAAACAGTCCTAATCCACGTGACCTTGCATGGGATGGAAAATTTGTTTGGATTGTTGACCATAAAAGCGATATGCTGTTAAAAGTTTCACAAGAAGATGGAATGATGGTGCAAACTTTTGCATCACCAGCGGGTGAACCAACAGGAATTACGTTCGATGGAAAATATCTTTGGGTCGCTGATCGTGGAACAGATAGAATTTATCTTGTAAACCCAACTGATGGACTTTGTCTTTCTTCACTCCGTTCTTATGGTCCATTTCCTTATGGTTTAGCTTGGGGTGACAATGTTCTTTGGTGTATTGATTATGAGAATAAAGAAATATATCAGATTGAAGTTTCCAGTAAAGATATTTTCACACGATGGGATGAAAAGGAGCTTTCACTTAAGTTCATCAAAGAGTTTCGTAACTATGGACCGGGAACTGTGAAAACATTAGATATTTACATTCCAATCCCTGAGAATCGAGATAATCAGATTCTTTTAGAGCCGATAAAATTCGAACCCGAAGCAACAAAAATTGTTGAAGATAAGTGGGGACAAAAAATTTCTCATTTCCATTATGCTGATTTGAAAGGATATAGCATAGTCAAACCCGGTTGGGAAGTGAAAGCAAAAATCTATGCAATCGAATATTTTATTTACCCAGATAAAGTTGGAACGATTGATGAAATACCAAAAGAAATAAAAGAAAAATTTTTACAAGATGGTGATAAGTACCAAATCAATGATCCGTTTATCCAAGACCTTGCAAAGAAAATTGCAGGAGGTGAGAAGAATCCTTACTGGGTTGTACGTAAAGTATATGAATATCTTATGAATAATTTAAGTTATAATCTAAAACCAGTAGGGGGATGGAACCCAGCTCCAACGGTTTTAAAGCGTGGGACTGCATCGTGTTCGGAATATTCTTATTCGATGATTGCATTGTGTCGTGCGCTCGGAGTTCCAATACGTTATGTCGGAGCTATCAGCCTTCGCGGTGATGATGCAAGTTATGATGATGTATTCCATCGCTGGACTGAAGTTTACTTGCCGCCGTATGGATGGATTCCATTCGATGCGAGCAAGGGTGATCAAGAAATGCCAGGTGGAAAAGTGTTAGGTATTGGTAATGTGGACGCACGTTATATCATCACAACCGAAAACGGCGGCGGAGATAAATATTTATGGTTCGGATATAATTACGGAATCACCTGGACATCCGAAGGGAAGTGCCGCATTGCAGAAGATAGTTACGGCATGTGGTCGCCGATTGGTGAGAAAAAATATCAGAAACCTGTGAAATGAAAAAAAAGGCCTCCCGATTCGTGAGAAAAAATCAAGGCAGTTCTTCCTGTTCACCTCTATGGTCAACCGGCAGAGATGGATGCTATCCAAATGCTTTCAAGTAAATATGGGTTCACCCCGTTATACGGGGTTCACGATTATCGAGGATGCTGCACAATCGCACCTTGCAATGTATAGTTGACAATCTTTGTTGAAGGCGATGAGATCGAACCGGCGCATATCTCGGCGGCTTTATTCAAAAAAGATTCCCGCAGCGGTTCAATAGTGCCGAAAACCAGCGAGGACTTAAAAAGACTAAAAAACAGATCATTCTCGAATCGTTAATCAGGAATGATTGGAATATTTCGAAAGCAGTACGAGATAAAGTATCAAAAAGATTTTATCACGAAGCTGTAAAGAAAATCGATGAGGCAGAATTCGATCTAGTGATAAGTAATAATGATTACGGGATATGCCGTTCAGCGAAAGTGAAGTTACAAAATATACTGCCAACTTGGGAAACGGGAATGGCGACACGTGGTAGTGGAAGGCAGGGGAATGTGTTGGTGTTCGCCGCATACTTTCAAAACAAAGTTGTGCAGTCGAAGAAACTTTTAAAAATATTGACTTATTAAAATGTTTGACTTTGTATCAAAAGTTTTGTAAATTTTCTACAGTTAATTATAATTCAACAAAAAAAGGAACTTTATTCCCTCCAATTGATACTTCTTTAAGAAGCTTTCTATTTGAGCTTCTCTGTTTTCATAGTTGCAAAGTTACATTGACTTTAGTGACTCATTTTCGTAAATTCATTAAGATTTTATAAACTTTTAGAAGGATTCATGTTTATAGAAGCCGATATCGATGGTGTAATTGTAAAAACACTGAAGAAGTTTTCTGATTCAAGAGGTTGGTTGATAGAAACATACAGGCAAGACGACCTTGATGTAAATTACTTTCCGGTAATGTCGTACATTTCAATGACACATCCGAAAATAACCAGAGGTCCACACGAGCACACCGACCAGGCAGATTTGTTTGGATTCATAGGACCTTCGACATTCAAGTTATACTTATGGGATAACAGGAAAGACTCTCCTACTTACATGAACAAGATGATAATAATTGCTGGCGAAAATGAACCTAAATCAGTTCTCATACCACCTGGTGTTGTGCATGCTTACAAGAATATCGGCATCGTTATGGGTATGGTAACTAACTACCCGAACCATCTCTTTATGGGAAAAGGCAAAACAGAAAAAGTAGATGAAATTCGCCACGAGGAAGACCCCAAAACAATATTCAAAATAGACTAATTACAAATGACGAATAACAGAGAACAAATGACTATTTTAGTAACAGGCGGGGCTGGTTTCATCGGTAGCAACTTTATCCATTATATGCTTGAGACGCATCCCGATTATACAATTGTAAATTTCGACAAGCTTACATACGCCGGAAATTTAGAAAACTTAAAAAGCATCGAAAATAGCCCACGGTATCATTTCGTTAAAGGCGACATTTGCAATAAACAAGATGTCGTCAATGCAATCGATAAATTCAGTATAGATACAATCGTGAATTTCGCCGCCGAATCTCACGTTGACCGCAGCATTATCGGAGCGGCGGTATTCATTGAAACGAACGTTCTTGGAACACAAGTATTACTCGACGCTGCTAAGGAAAACGAAATTAAAAAATTCCTTCAGGTTTCGACTGACGAAGTTTACGGCTCACTCGGACATGATGGTAAATTCACTGAGGAAACTTCGCTGCATCCAAACAGTCCTTATGCAGCAAGCAAAGCAAGCGCTGATTTATTAGCTCTCGCATATAACCACACGTTTGGGATGCCTGTTCTCATCACGCGCTGTTCGAACAATTACGGACCTTACCAATTTCCCGAAAAGCTAATCCCGTTGATGATAGCAAGCGCGCTCAACGACAAACCGCTTCCGGTTTATGGGAATGGACTCAACATCAGAGATTGGTTGCACGTGCGCGATCACTGTGAAGCGATAGATGTAGTTTTACATAAAGGCATATCCGGTGAAGTTTATAATATCGGGGGCAACAACGAGTGGAAGAATATCGATATCGTTAAACTGTTACTCAATAAACTCAATAAACCCGAAAGTTTAATAACTTATGTAACTGACCGTCTCGGTCATGATTTGAGATATGCTATTGATGCTTCAAAAATAAAAAGAGAACTCGGCTGGGAACCACGCTACACTTTTGAGCACGGTATTGATGAGACAATCCGATGGTATTTAGAAAACAAAGAATGGTGGCAAAGAATTATTAGCGGAGATTATAAAGAATATTATAAAAAAATGTACGAAAATAGATAATTTATATTTTAGGAGAATGTATCTTGAAAAATATTCAAAAATTTTCTTTAATAATTTTTATTACGGTCATTCTAACTCTTCCTTCTCATAGTCAAATTACAAAAGAAAAAGGAACGTTAGATGTACTTGATGATTTAGATATGCGGAGCCGGCAAGCTCAGCTCTTGGAACAACCTTCAAAAGTGGCACTCGAAGGAACTATTGACGCGGATAAGTATTATGTCGGACCATCGGATAAAATTGCCATAAATATTTGGATTGGTCCGCCTGTAAGTTTTAATCTTACGGTAACCCCCGAGGGGACGTTAATAATTCCTACTGTGGGTGAGGTAAAAGTTTCAGATATTACTTTAGCAGAGGTTAAAAAAATAGTACTCACCGCAGTTAAGAAAAAGTATATTGCAAACGATGTATCTATCACATTGATTGAACCGAGACCTATTATTGTCACGGTGAGTGGAAATGTTCTTAACTCTGCTTTGTATACATTAAGCTCGATTGATCGCGCTGATAGAGCAATACAAGCTGCGAATAAATTAGAACAGCGGCAAACATACGATGAACTTAATGACATCCTCCGTAACATGTCAACTCGCAATATCGTGCTCAAACGGCGTGACGGAACAATGCACCGCGTAGACATTCCAAAATTTCTCGCAACAAAAGAAGATATATACAATCCGTATTTAAGAGAAGGCGATATAGTAATTGTTCCAAGAAAAAATCCTGTTAAAAATGTCTTTGCAGTCTACGGAGAAGTTAATCTCCCCGGTAGATTTGAATATGTTGAAGGTGATAGTATTTCTGACGCGCTCGAAATTGCACAAGGTTGTACCAGATTAGCAAATTTAGACAGTATTGAATTCAGCCGTCTTGACGCGGAGGCAAAAACACTGCAGACAACGATTCTATCTTATTCCGAAATTCTAAAAAGAAACTC
The DNA here is from genome assembly GCA_020061995.1 of Ignavibacteriales bacterium. The sequence continues at coordinate 8,674 of JAGUXE010000364.1, forward strand.
ACATAACCTCCCATTAGAACCGGGCGATAGAATTGTTATTAAACAAAAATTAGAACTAAGGGAAGATTTTAGGGTTTACATAGACGGTGAAGTGAAATATCCCGGGACTTTTCCGATAACAAAAAATAGATCAAAACTATCTGAAGTTATAGAACAAGCCGGTGCCTTTACAGAATATGCTTCGTTAAAATCGGCAGAAGTCTATCGCCGTTCTGTTTCACCAAGAGATATTGAAATCGATCGAATAATGAGTATGCGCGGCAGCATTTCACCAGACGACAGCGCATCCTACTTACTGGAAACCGAGTTAAGATTACAAAAAGAAATTATAAACGTCGATTTTGAGAAACTCTTTTTACAAAACGACCAAACCCAAGATGTAGTCTTAAACGATGGCGATTACATTGTAATCCCATCTACCAAAAAAACCATATATGTATTCGGACAGATAATATCTCCCGGCCATATACCTTATACAAAAAACCAGACGGTTAACTATTACATCTCGAAATGCGGCGGATTTACTGAGGCAGCCCGCAAAGGTGATGTCAAAATAATCAAAGGCAAAACAAAACAATGGCTCGACCCGGATGAAACCAAAATAGAAGAAGGCGATTACATTTGGGTACCCAAAAAGCCAGAGCGGAGCTTTGCGTATTATACTAATGTGTTAAGCCAAACCGCTAGTATTTTAAGCGTAATAACTGGAATGGCTTTCATAATTATTCAATTAACAAAGTAGTTTTATAATTATAATAATTCCACCTAATAAAGTAAATAATTTACACATATTTAAATTAACCATAAGGAGTAAATATATAATGCAAGATAGAGGGGTCGAAAATAAAAGTATCACAAATAAATCTCAAACGTCTGGTAATTATTTTTCATATTATTTATCAATAATCTTAAACAAACGAAAACTGATACTAATAAATGTTTTAATTATAACATTTTTAACAACAATCATTTCAGTTTTTTTACCTAATTGGTATAAAGCTTCAACTTCGATTTTACCTCCAAAAGAACAGAATATAATGAATAGCTCTGGTTCACTTTCCACAATCATGAAAAATATTCCGAATATCAGTCGGCTTGGTGGACTTACACAGAAAACTGGAACATACAATTACCTGGCTATTCTGAATAGTAGAACGGCGATGGAAATGGTTATAAAAAAATTTGATCTAATAAAAGTTTATCAAATTTCTAATTCATCATTAGAAGACGCGGTTAAAGAGTTAAAAAGTAATGTAAATTTTACTATTCACCGTGATGATTATATTGTGATAGAAGTTCTTGATAAAAATCGTCAAAGGGCCGCTGATATAGCTAATTATTTTGCCGATGTTTTAAATGATATCAGTGTAACACTGGCAATTCAAGAAGCAAAAAATAATCGTGAATTTATCGAGCTAAGGCTTGAAAAGGTAAAAAATGATCTTAGACTATTTGAGGATAGCCTAAAACTTTACCAAGAAAAAAACAAGGTATTCATAATTCCTTCTGAAATTGCTTCAAATATAACCGGCATCGCAGAATTATATGTAATGAAAGAAAAAAAAGAATTGGAACTCGCGATACTAAAAAAAATGCTCGCTTTCGAAAATCCCTTAATAAAACAAATAAAGACCGAATTAAGAGAATTAAATCAAAAATTATCATCAATCCCGCAAATTGCAACTGATGCTTTCCGAATTTATCGAGATGTCGCTATTCAACAAAAAATATTAGAATTTCTATATCCACTTCACGAACAGGCTAAATACGAAGAACAAAAAAATATTCCTGTAACATTAATATTAGATAAAGCCGTACCGCCAGAAAAAAAATACAAACCACAACGGATGATTATGATTCTATCCACAATGCTTTCGGCATTTATAATTATGATCGCTTTCTTTATCCTTCGAGATATAATATTTTTTAAAAAGAATAACTAAACAATATAAATTGATAAACATCTTAAAATTCGATTTTAAAAAAAGAGAAAAAACTAGTCTCATATTCATTATTATAACTACAACATTACTGAGTGTACTTCTCGGTTGGTTATTTCCAATAATACTAATATTTGCAGTTCTTCTTTTTTTTTCCTTTAGATATCAAGTTCTTGGGCTCGCAATACTCGTAATGTTATTTTATTTTGTTGTAAGTAGCACCGAAGAAATTACATACGGAGAAATCTTTTTTGCAATTTATTTTGTTGCCCACTTCGGATATTGGTTCACAACGAAAATAATTACCAGAAAAGAGAAAGAGTCTTTGAATAATATTGATCATTTTTTAACGCTTTTTATTTTTTTATGTGTTCTTTCTATTATACCTGCAATATTATTTGGTAATGACCTTTTTTTGTGGATTAGAGAATTCACTGTAATGTCCCTTTTGTTACTTTATTTCCCTATTAAAGATCAAGTAAAAACGAAGACCGATGTTGTAATTATCGCTTCGTCATTTATAATTCTTACACTAATTTTAGCTCTAAAAGATTTAATAAATTATAAAGCACTAATTCTACAAGCAACTTATTTTTGGCAAGTTGGAGCGAGTAGGCAAGTCGAAAATGAACCCTTATACCTTTCAATGATAATAGCTTGTATACCCTTTTTGTTTTTTACTCGTAATATTCTATTCAAATTATTAATTTCATTATTAATAATTTTATTTATTACAACTTTAGCGATAACTTTCTCTCGAGGATATTGGATTGCCTTAATTTTAGGTGTACTTATACTTTTTGTTTTGTTTAAGCGACAATATAAAATCCACTTGTTAGTATATGCAATTCTTTTAATAATAATTCTAGGACTTACATTTAATTTATTTTTTAAGGATTATTCACAAATTATTATTACAGCAGTTGAACAAAGGTTTACAATGTTACAAGAAACTTACAACGATCTATCAATACAAAATCGAATCCAGGAATACACTTCAATAATCAAAGCCATATTAACCCAACCAATAATTGGCCATGGCTTGGGCAGCACATTTTCCTTCCATGACACTTTAAATAATTACCAAGTCGAAAGAAATTTCACTCACAATTCATATCTGTATCTTTTTTTTAAATTTGGAATTTTGGGGTTATTAGCATTTATGGCTTTTTATATCAGTATTATTTTTCAAGCATGGAAAAATTACAATAATAATCAATGGTGGTTAAAAGCATTAAATATTAGCATTTTCGCAATCATGATGTCATTAGCTATAGTATCCTTTAGTTCTCCACAAATTATTCAAAAAAACTCTGTTCTCATAATGACGCTTTGTGCAAGTTTTGTAGAGATTAGCAGAAAAATTATCCTAAAGAAGTAAAATGAATAGAATTCCTAATCCAATACCACAAAGAAAGAGTTTATTTTCAAATATTTCATGGCTCGCAGGTGCCAATATTTTTGTTAAACCTTTATGGTTTTTTTTCTTAATTTTAACTGTTAGATTTCTTGGAGCTGAAGAGCTAGGAAAGTATACATTTATAATCTCGTTCATAGCTTTGGTTTCCGTTCTTTATGAAGGCGGAATTGATTTATTATTTATCCGTGAAATATCAGCAAGACCCGATAACTTTAAAAAATTCTTTTCCAATTCTCTGCTCAGTAAATTTTTATTAATAATTCCAATAGGTTTTACAGCTTTTATATTATCAAAAGTCTTAGATTTCTCAACTGAAACAAGACAATTGTTGTGGTTAGCTATAATATATGCAGCAACCTACTCCCTTTTATTACACATTAGGTGCATTTTTCGTGCGTTTGAAAATCTAAAGTTTGAAGCTCTATCTATTGTGGTAGAAAAACTATCTGTCATTATACTTTGCTCTTTTGCCCTTCTCACAAATAGTAAAGCTACATATTTCATGCTCTTCTTTAATATTTCTTACATCTTCACATTGATTTTTACTTTTATTGTTGCATATATTAAATTTGGATTTCCACCTTTGGAATTTGATTTAAACTATATATGGTCGAATATTATAAAACCTGCATTACCGTTTGCATTAATGAATATTTTCATAGTTATTTATTTCAGATCAGGAACTTTAATGCTAAGTGCGCTTACAAAGAGCGATGAACTTATAGGTTATTATAATGCTGGTTATCGGATTATCGAAGGCTTTATGTTTATCCCTTTTATGATAGCAACTTCTCTCTTTCCTTTTATCTCCCGAAATAAAGATAATTTGGTAGCAATACAAAAAACAATCATTCAAATAACAAAAATAATGTTGTCTATAGCACTTTTAATCGCAATTCCATTTTTAATGTTTAAAGAAAACCTTACTATACTATTACTAGGTAATAATTATATTAATGCGTCTTTAGCAATTGGTATTGTAACACTTGCAATAATTCCTATTAGCCTTACTGCAATTTTGGGAACTGTTGTAGCATCAACAGGACGACAAAGCAAAGCAAACATATTTATTGTTATCGGAACCATTTTAAATATTATTTTAAATTATCTACTAATACCAATTTATGGAGCTGAAGGTGCTTCGATAACTACAGTGTTTACTGAAATTTTTATATTCTTAGTAACATTATGGATTATACGTGACTATTTACCAATATCAAAAGTTAAAAAAATAGGTTTTAAAGTTTGCATCTTGGTACTAACAATTTTTTTAATTAAATACATTGTGTCTTTATTAATTGTATCTTTTATCCTACAGTTATTAATATGTATTTTAATTTTATTTTTAAGTATGTATAGATTAAAAATACTTGGCTTTTCTGAAATGAAAGAACTAATTTTAATTAAATAATAAAAGATAACCCTGAGAAGAAACATTACAAATGACATCATACACTCAAAAAACAAAAGAAAGAAAAATAAAAGTTTTAGTAATTGATCAAAATTCGGTACAGCATACTGCACGCAGTAAATGGGACACTTTGGCTAAATGTGAAAATATTCAACTTAATCTAGTAACACCAAAGTATTGGAAGGAAAATTATAACAAAATATATTTCCAAATACCTAAAAAAATGGAATACAAAATTTTTACTGGAAGTGTTATATGGCCTGGATTTGAAAATAGATCTTTTTTCCTTACTGGACTAATTAAAGCAATGTGTGAATTTAAACCCGATCTCATTTTCCTTTTTGAAGAACCATTTTCATTTTTCGCATTACAAACTATATTACTAAAAAAAATAATCTGTCCAAAAACTAAGTTAATTTTTTATACATGGGATAATTTAACATGGGAAAATAATTATCCTTACAAATTTCCATTTATTTATAAATTACTCAATAAATTTACTCAATTAAATGCCGAAGGTGCAATCGCAGCAAATATCGAAGCCATAGAAATCATCAAGCAAAAAGGTTTTATCAAACCAGTTTCATTGATCTATTATCCGATCGATTTAAATTATTTTAATATTGCAAAGAAAAACGATGTGATTTCTTCAAATCCACCTAAACCATATTTTACAATTGGTTATGTTGGTCGATTTCTCAAACAAAAAGGTATTGATATTCTTTATCGAGCTTGCTCAAAATTAGATATTCCATTTAAATTGTTAATGGTTGGCGACGGTCCTGATATAGATTATATCAAACGATTAGAAGATGAACTAGAACTAGAAGGTAAAATTATATGGTATAATTCTGTCTTAAATTCAAATATGCCAGAATTATATTCCTTAATGGATATACTAGTTTTACCTTCTAAAACTACGCTAAAATGGAAAGAACAATTTGGACGTGTACTCGTTGAAGCTATGGCAATGGGTGTTATTCCATTAGGGTCAAGTTCTGGCGCTATTCCGGAAGTTATTGGCGACGCTGGATTAATATTTCCAGAAGGTGACTTTGAAACTCTTTCAAAATTAATCAAACAATTATACTTAAATGCAAACATTAGAGAAGAACTCATCAACAAAGGTTCAAGACGTGTTAAAGAGTTTTCATTGGAGAGTTTCTCCAAAAAATGTTCTTTATTTATTCATAGAATAACGTACAATTTATTATAGTATCATATGAAGAATTCTAATCCTTTAATTGAAATACATAGCATAAAACCAAATAACTATTTCCAGCTTCTTCGAGAAGACATTAGCAAATATGTTCCCATTGGCTGTGGCAAAGTGCTGGATATTGGATGTGGAGACGGAACTCTTGGAGAATTTTTAAAAAAAGAAAGAAAAGTTGATTTCGTTGCTGGCATTGAACTAATAGAATCTTATGCGAAAATTGCTGAAAAGAAATTAGACCAAGTATTTTTTGGCAATGCGGAAACAGATTTTTTTTTGTTACAAGAAAATTATTATGACTGTATTATATGTGCTGATATTCTAGAACATTTGATTGATCCTTGGTCTTTCCTTATTCGTTTAAGGAAATTACTTGTTAACAATGGCATTCTGATAGCCAGCCTTCCTAACATTCAATATATAAGAATTATCACAGATCTAATACTTGGTAGGTGGAATTACCAATTATCAGGCATACTAGATAAAGGTCATCTGCGATTTTTTACAAAACATTCTATCATAAAAATGTTTACCGAGGCGGGATATGAAATTAACAAAATTGAATATATTAAAAACGAAACAATAAAATTTAAAATTGCTAACATTTTATCAGCAGGTTTTTTTAAACCATTCTCTATTCAACAATACATATTTATCGTTAATAAGCTTAATAGTAAACAATGATGATCTATTTATCAATTATAATAGTAAATTTCAACACAAAAGAATATTTAAAATATTGTTTAAATTCGATATCAGAATTTACTTCCGATTTAAATTATGAAATAATTGTGGTTGATAATGCATCCTCTGATGGTAGTGTAGAAATGCTAAACGATGAATTCAAAAAAATAAAAAAAATATACAACCAAACAAATGTCGGATTTGCTTCCGCTAATAACCAAGCAATAAAAATAGCTGAAGGTGAGTTAATCTTGTTACTCAATTCCGATACACGAATATTGGATAATGCTATAGGCAAAACAATGGACTTCATGAATGAAAATCCCAATGCAAGTATAGTAGGATGCAAATTGCTAAATCCTGATGGAACTTTACAACCTTCTTGTAGAAGTTTTCCAACTCTTTGGAATTTATTTACTGAATCAACTTTTCTGTATAAATTGTTTTCAAAAAATAAATTGTTTGGTAAATATTATATGAGCTATTTCGATCATAATTCTATTCTTCAAGTCGATGTTGTAATGGGTGCATTTATGATGATACGTAGAGAAGTATTCAAAAAAATTGGCTACTTTGACGAAGCATATTTTATGTACACCGAAGAAACAGATTTATGTTTCCGAGCAAAAGCGCATAACTATAAGATATATTTTTCCCCCACAGCAGAAATCATACACTATGGCGGTGGCTCGAACGATAACAATCAACAATATTTTTTAAATATGCATTACAGCCAGTTACAATTTATTCGCTCTAATTTTCACGGAATAAATAAGTTTCTAGGAATAATTCTCAAACAACTGGGAATCGTTATTCGCATACCAGTTTATTTAATATTAAGTATTTTTACTTTTAACCGAACACTTTTATTTAAATCATTTTATTATTTTCAAGCATTATATAAAAAACCAATCAGTTTAACAGTAAAATGAAAATTCTTACTATTGCATCGCAACTTCCCTATCCATTGATTGATGGTGGAAAACAAGCAATTTATTATCCAATTAAATATTTAGCAAAAAAAGGGCATGAAATATATTTTGCCTGTGTCTCTGAACATGTGGACTATTTAGTAATAGATGAAATGAAAAAATATTGTACACCGCATGTTGAAATAAATTCAAAGAAAAGGACTCTTTTAGGAATCATTAAATCATTATTCAGTAAAGAACCATATTTGTTGACAAGATTTCATAATAGAACTCTTTTAAAAAAAATTTTTGAATCATTAGAAAATAAATTTGACATCGTGGTAATTGAGGGTTTGCATGTAGCTTACTATGGATTAATCATAAGTAAATATTTTAACATTCCGGTTATATTACGGCTTCATAATGTTGAATCATTGATAATTGAGAGATATATATCAAAGCAAAATAATCCCTTAATAAAAGCTTACGCAAAATTGGAGAATAAAAAATTGAAAAATTATGAAATCGAGAAGTGTCCGTTGTTCGATAGAGTAGTTTTAATATCGCCAGAAGATGAAAAATTTATTCTTCAACTAAACCCTAAAATAAATACATATGTAATTCCAGCAGGTGTAGAAATCGAAGAACAATCAAAATCAGACAACGAAATCGAACAAAATTCTATCTTGTGGATGGGTGCACTTAATTGGCCTCCAAATATTGATAGTTTTTGGTGGTTTTATAAGGAAATTATACCGTTAGTAATTAAATCAATTCCAAATATTAGAGTATATGTTATAGGTAGTAATCCTCCTGATAAAATATTAAATGTAAACCATCCAAACGTAAAGGTATTAGGACATGTCAAAAATGTAAAGCCATATTTACAAAAAAGTCGAATTTGTGTAGTCCCTCTAAGAATCGGAGGTGGTATTCGATTAAAAATATTAGAAATGTTTTCATATAAAAAACCAATTGTATCAACCTCGATAGGTTGCGAAGGTTTACGTGTAAATAATTTTGAAGAATTATTAATCGCTGATAATGCAATATCTTTTAGTGATTCAATCGTTGAACTAATTTCAAATCCTCAATTAAGTAATAAAATTGCTGAAAATGGATATTTATATGTCAAAAAGAATTTCCAATGGGAAAGTATTGTTGACCAATTCGAAGTTTTGTATCAATCTTTATTAAGATAATATTAATAAATTTTATTCTGAAAATGTTAATTAATAATTTTTAATATGAATATTTTATTCCCTTATATGGCACGTTGGAGTTCTGCACATGCTTCTCGTTTTTATCATTTGCTTACTCATGTTGCTGAACTGGGTAACATTGTCTATGTAATTCAACCACCTTCACGAAAATCATCAGAAGCTAACGATATTGATGTTGATCTTCAATCACATCCAAATGTTCATGTTATTACTGTACAAGTTTCAGAAAAATTTTGGAATTATAATTTTCCAATGGAAAAATTATTAAAAAAGCTTTATTACACTTTTCGGTCAAGAAAATTAGTCCATCAAATTATTAATGATAAAAACATTGATTTATTATACCTATACAATATTCCACAATTTATTTATCTCTATGGATGTAAATCCAAAGTTGTGTTCGACTTTGCTGACGATCTTTTATCTATGTTGGAAGTTGAGCTAAAAATTACTAATAAAAATATAATATATAAATTTGCAAATTACTTACTCAGTTTGATAATAAATCGCTCCGATGTGGTAATAAGTATATCTGCGCCTTTGCACGAAAAAGTGAATCATAAACAAAAATACATTATACCAAATGGTGCACATATTAATAATATCAATTCGGAGTTGGGAACCAGCAGTACTGAAAATAATAAGTTTACGATAGGTTATGTTGGTGCTTTTGAATATTCAATGGCACTTGATCAAGCAATAGAGGCTGCCGAACAATTACCCCAATTCCAATTTCTTTTAGTTGGAGCAGGTAGAGATTATGGACGCATTGAAAATACAGTAAAAAATAAATCTCTAAAAAATGTTAAGTTGACAGGAGCTGTTCCTCATCAGAAAGCAATGGAATTAATTAATTCTATGAATATTTGTTTAAATTTATTTCACAAAACAGATGTTTCACACGCTGTATCACCTTTAAAATTATTCGAATATCTTTCACATCGAAAACCTGTAATTAGCACTCGTCTGAATGAGGTTTTAAGAATCGATGAGGGGTTTCTTTATTATGGAGATACTGTGGAGGAGATTATTGAAAAGATTTGTTATATTTTTGAAAACTTGGAAGAAGCAAATAAAAAGGCACTATTAGGATATCAAGTAGTTAAAAACAAATTTTCTTGGGAAAGAATCGCAAAAAAATTTTTAGATGTAACTAAAAATTTATAAATAAATGAATAATCTATTCGCAATATCTTTAGCTGCAATACTGAGTTTCTATCTTGCAATTGTTACAACACCTTTAATCAGATCAATTGCACTAAAATATAATATCGGCGACATGCCCAGTAAAAGAAAAATTCATACATCTTTCATTCCTCGATTAGGTGGTCTTAGTTTTATTATTTCTTCTGTAATTGTTTTAATTTTTGTTATTGTGTTGGGGAACATCAATATTAATCTACCTTACACAAATACTATTTTACTATTTCTTTCTTTTTTAATAATTATCTTTACAGGTTTACTCGACGATATTCGTGGGCTCAGCTCATTAGCAAAGCTTTTGGGACAAACCATCTCCGCGGTTTTAATATACTTAGCAGGATTTTCGATTGAATCTATCAACATCCCTTTTATAGCAAACTTCGAACTCGGAGTTCTCTCTTTTCCGATAACACTACTTTGGGTTGTCGGTATTACCAACGCTATTAATCTTATTGATGGACTTGATGGTTTGGCAGCAGGAATATCCGCGATAGTCGGGACAGTGTTTTTCTTCATTGCATTATATTTTAATCACTTCGAAACTATGATTGTAAGCGCAGCACTCGTCGGCGGACTAATCGGATTCTTGCGTTATAATTTCTACCCCTCTACAATTTTTATGGGTGATGTGGGAAGTTTATTCCTCGGTCTTGTGCTATCGTTTATTTCATTAAAAATTTCAAAATTTGCACTACCCGGTGAACCGACTCTATCTTTTGTAATTGTGATCATTGCATTAGCCGTACCGATTTCAGACACTGCAATTGCTTTCTTCCGTCGTTTAAAAAGGGGTATGCATCCCCTCAAAGCCGACAAAGAACATATCCATCACCGTTTACTCGATTTGGGTCTTACACACCGTCAGACTGTTTTAGTAATTTATTCTATTGCAGTATTTAGCGGATTAATTGCACTCTTGATAGTTTATACCACAACATTTTACTCTTTTCTTTTACTATGTGTTTTTTTTGTTGCTACTATACTCGGAATCAAACGTCTCGGCTATATCGAAGAACTGCGTCGTTCAAATGTTAACGATATTCGATCTCCCGCTCCAATTACTCTTGCGAATATCCTTGATAAATCGATTACTGTTTTTATTGATATTATTGCTTTAAATTTAGCTTTTTTTGCAACGTATTCGTTCAGGTTTTCTTCTGGACTTGTTCCAATGGCAGGTTACGTTCCTTTTTATCTATACATAATTGAACCTTCGATACTACTCCTTACGGTTTCGTGGATAGTTTTATTCACTTTATCAGGACTTTATCAAATGTCTTGGGACTACTCACGAATAGATTTTGTCATCAGTCTATTAAAAACCGTATCCGTAGGAATTATTCTCCTGTTTATTATTAGTTTAGATTTAGAAAGCGTTTCTATTACTTCAAAATCTACATTAGTGGTTTATTATTTCTCGATAATAATATTTGTATCTACCGGAAGGTTTATTATTAATTATATAGGACAAAAATACGAAATTTTAGGGTTCGTCCGACGTTCTACAGTAATCGTTGGAACAAACGATATCGCTTTGAAATTATATCAAAATATCATCGATAAACCACAATTAAAATATAATGTTATCGGGTTTGTCGATAGCGAATCAAACACAAAAATATTTGAAAACAAACCTGTGCTCGGGACCTTTCACGAAATCGATACCATCATTAAACAATACAAAGTCGAAGAAGTCCTTATAGCCTCCTCCGTAAGTTCATATGACGATATCGTTGAGATTATTTCTAGATGCAGCGGTTTAGTAAAGAGCATTAAAATCGCCCCAAATCTTTCTAGTTTCTTCACGGGATTCAAGACCGAACAAATATTCGGATTTCCATTAATTCGAATATTTCCGTTACACATGAAAACTTGGCAATGGATGATTAAAAGATTAATCGATATTATTGTAGCTCTTCTGATACTTATTCCGTTGTTGCCAATTTGGGTTTTAATAAGTATTTTAATTAAACTTGATTCTGAAGGTCCGATCTTTTTTAAACAAGAAAGAGTAGGAAAGAACGGTTTTGCATTTAACCTTTATAAGTTTCGTTCAATGATTAAAGATGCTGAGAAAGAAACCGGTCCGGTATGGGCTGTCAAAGATGATAAACGTATTACACGCATGGGAAAATATCTGAGAAAAGTTCGTTTGGATGAAGTACCACAGTTTATCAACGTCCTAAAAGGTGAAATGAGTTTAGTGGGACCAAGGCCTGAACGACTTTTCTTTGTCGAGAAATTTCGAAACGAAATTGGTTTTTATCCACGTCGGCTCATCATTAGACCCGGTATTACCGGCTGGGCTCAGGTAAAACACAGATACGATCTATCTATCGACGACGTTAAGGAAAAACTGCGTTACGATATATATTATCTTGAAAATATGTCTTTAACATTAGATTATAAAATTATATTTCGAACATTTTTAGTTACAATTAGCGGAAAAGGAACACACTAATTATGAACCTACAACTCGTTGACTTAACAAACCAGTACAGAAAAATCAAACCCGAAATTGACGAAGCGGTACATTCCGTACTCGATTCCGGTCAGTTTGTTTTAGGCAAATTCGTTTCGGAATTTGAACAAAACACAGCAAAATATTTAGGCATCAAACACGCTATCGGCTGCGCTTCTGGAACCGATGCTCTACAAGTAGCTCTTATGGCTCTCGGAATAGGTCCGGGAGACGAAGTTATAACAACCTCGTTTACGTTCGTTGCTACGGTTGAGACGATAGCTTTGATTGGCGCTAAACCCGTTTATGTGGATATCGAATCGGATACTTTCAATATCGACTCGGCAAAAATTGAAGCTGCAATTACAAAAAACACAAAAGCAATCATACCTGTTCATCTATACGGACATTCGGCGGATATGGATCCGATAATCAAAATCGCTAAGAAACACAACTTGAAAATTATCGAAGACACCGCGCAGACGATGGGCGCGGAATACCTGTCCCGTGGGATAGAAGAAAATGATAGTGACGCCGATAATGAAAGAAAATATCCCACGGGAAAATGGAGAAAAGTCGGGACTATCGGCGACATCGGCTGCATCAGTTTTTTCCCGAGCAAAAATTTAGGTGCTTACGGAGACGCGGGTATGTGTGTTACAAACGACGATACTCTTGCCGATAAATTAAGAATGATAATAGTACACGGCTCAAAGATTCGCTATCACCACGAATTACTTGGCGTTAATAGTCGCCTCGATTCCCTACAAGCTGCAATCTTAAATGTAAAATTAAAATATTTGGACGAGTGGAACAGCGAACGTTTGAGAGCCGCAAAATTTTATAACAAATTATTCGAGGGCACTGCGGCAACGACACCGAAAACTGCCCCTTATTCTAATCACATCTTCCATCAATATACTTTAAGAGTACCCCGGCGCGACGGTCTTACCAATTACTTAAAATCCAAAAATATTCCGTTCGGTATATACTATCCGATTCCGCTCCATCGTCAAAAAGCATACTTACACTTCACGCCGATGGATTTGAATTTACCCGTTACCGAACAAATGACAAAAGAAGTAATCTCACTACCAATGCATACAGAATTAACAGATGAGATGCAAAAATATATAGCAGACGAAGTAAAATCATTTTTATGCCAAAAACTTTAGTAGTAACGCCGACATACAACGAAGCAGAAAACATACAAAAGCTTATCGAATCGGTCTTATCCCAAGACCCCGATGTTGAAATGCTTGTTGTCGATGATAACTCACCCGACGGAACGGCAACGATAGTCGAGCAAATGCAAAAGGATAACTTTCGAATACATTTGATTAACAGAACCGGTAAAATGGGATTGGGAACTGCTTATGTTGCAGGTTTCAAATATGCGATTGAGAAAAAATTCGATTATATATTAGAGATGGATGCGGATTTTTCTCATAACCCGAACGACATTCCTAATTTTTTAAAAAAAATACAGGAATTCGACGTGGTTCTCGGCTCAAGATACTTCGGCGGAGTAAGAATATTGAATTGGCCCATACGCCGGCTTATTCTTTCATACGGAGCAAGTTTATACACGCGAATCATTACCGGCTTGCCTATAAAAGATGCAACAGGCGGTTTCAAATGTTTTAGGAGAAACGTTTTGGAAGCTATAAATCTAGATGAGATTAAATCAAACGGATACGCATTTCAGATAGAAATGAACTTTAAAGCATGGAAAAAAGGGTTCAAAATATTTGAGCTGCCGATAATTTTCATCGATAGGACTTCGGGGCAATCGAAAATGTCTAAGAAAATCGTTTACGAAGCTGTTTTCTTGGTATGGAAACTTAAGTTCCGAAGTATTTTCAATAAACTATAACACAAATGGATCTGTCCGTTATAATAGTTAACTATAACGTCCGTCCTTTCCTAGAGAACGCCTTAAACTCCATCCGGCGATCCGTCGTCAATCTCGAACATGAGATTTTTGTTGTGGACAATGCATCGGACGACGGCAGCATTGAGATGGTGCGCGAAAAGTTTCCCGAGGTTAAACTCATTCAGAACAAAATTAACTTAGGTTTTTCGGCTGCAAATAATATTGCGTTAAAACAATCAAGCGGAAAGTTTATCGTTCTCTTAAATCCCGATACTATCGTTCAGGAAGACACTTTTTCTTCTTTAACTGATTTTCTAAGTCAAAATCCAAAAGTAGGATTAGTTGGATGTAAAATCCTCAACCCCGACGGTACAATACAACTTGCTTGCCGCAGAAGTTTTCCCACGCCGTGGCTTGCATTAACAAAAGTAACAGGGTTGAGCGCACTTTTTCCGAAAACCAAACTATTCGGAAAATACAACCTGACTTATTTAGACCCCGATAAAGCTTCTGAAGTGGATGCGATTAGCGGTTCGTTTATGTTCTTAAAGAAAGAAGTTTATGAACAGGTTGGCGGCCTTGATGAAAAATATTTCATGTACGGAGAAGACCTCGACTGGTGCTATCGAGTCCAAAAATCGGGATGGAAAATATACTATTATCCACAAACACAAATCATCCATTACAAGGGTGAAAGTACACGCCGCAGCAACATCGATGATTTAAAAATGTTCCACGACGCGATGCACATCTTTGTCAAATCGCACTTAAATCACTCTTTCCTGATATTATCAATCTTACGCGTCGGAATTGTCATGCGTTCATGGTTCACAAATTCAATCCGCCTGGCAAAATATTTAATACCTCCAATTATCGATTGGGTACTTTTCTTAGCAGCACTCGCAGCGGGATCGTTATTGAGGTTCGATAAAGTCGTAAGTGTTCCACCCTATGCAATTTTGCCCGTAATCATCGTTCCCGGCTTGATTATCATATTAACGATTTTATTTTCAGGCGGATATACAAAATATAGATACTCTTTTTTCAGGACGGCAATATCGGTAATTATCGGCTTCACAATAATCTCAGCATTGACGTTTTTCTTTAAACAATTTGCATTCAGTCGTATAGTAGTGGTTTATGCTGCGATCGTTTCTTTCATCTTACTACCCGGCTGGCGATTTATTTTCCGGTCGGTGATAAATTATGTTAAGCTTTCAAAAGGACAATTCTTCGGCCGCAAAACATTGATAGTGGGTGTTGACAGAAATGCAAAGCAACTATTACAAAAATTGAGGTCAAGTATTAGCAGCCGTTATAATATCGTAGGTTTAATAGACACCACTCACAAAAATATTGGCGATAAAGTATTGGGAGTGGAAATCGTCGGAAGCAGTGAAAACATAGTAAAAATAATAGATGAGTATAGAGTTAGCAACGTAATTTTCTCAGCCGAATCTTTGTCGTACCGAGATATTTTAACTGTAGTTTCTAAGAGTAGGAATAGGGAAATACATTTTCGGATGGTCCCAAATAGTATGGAAGTCATAATCGGTAAAACACATATCGACCAACTGGACGAATTTCCGTTGATAGAAATCGAATACAAGCTGCATAGTCCTTTAAACCGATTTACGAAACGTCTTTTCGATTTAATTGGGTCATCAATTATGCTTATACTTTTTTCGCCTGCATTGAAAGCATTTAAGGAAAAAATTCATTATAATTTACTACCGTTTGTACTCTCCGGTAGATATAGTTTGGTCGGTCCGCCGATAGATACGACATTTTCAAATGGATCGAAAGATAATAATGATTTATATATACAGAAACCGGGTCTTACCGGTCTGTACCAGATCAATCGCCGCGAGGGTACAACACGAGAAGAAATAGAAAAATACAATTTATATTATGCGAAAAATTACTCTGTACTACTTGATATCGAAATAATTTTAAAATCAATTATTTTGTCGAACAAAAACAAAAAGAGATAAATATGCCAAAAATTGTTTTAGAATTAGAAAAACCTATACTTGAACTTGAACAAAAAGTTCAAGAGATGAAAAAACTTGGTGAAAGTATAGACCTGAAAAAAGAAATTAATTCGCTCGAAGAAAAGCTCGAGAAAATGCGAACCGATATATATAAAAATTTAACAAGGTGGCAAAAAGTTCAAATCGCCCGACACCCGGAACGCCCATATACACTAGATTATATTGAGATGATGACTACAGATTTTGTTGAACTTCACGGTGACAGGAGTTTCAAAGATGATAAAGCTGTAGTGGGAGGTTTTGCTATGCTCGAGAATGAACCAGTAATGATAATTGGTACGCAAAAGGGTCGCGACACTAAGCAAAATTTATATAGAAACTTCGGTATGCCGAATCCAGAAGGTTATCGAAAAGCTCTGCGATTGATGAAATTAGCAGCTAAATTCAAGCGTCCGATAATAACGATGCTCGATACGCCAGGCGCATATCCTGGACTTGAAGCTGAGGAGCGTGGACAAGCCGAAGCAATCGCCCGCAACCTGATCGAGATGTCGCACATGCCGACTCCAATGATTGTTACGATAATCGGCGAAGGAGCATCTGGCGGAGCACTAGGAATCGGTATGGGTGATAGAGTATTAATGCTGGAAAATTGTTGGTTTTCGGTAATTGCACCGGAATCATGTTCAAGTATACTGTGGCGGAGTTGGGAACACAAAGAAAAAGCTGCCGAAGCATTAAAATTAACTGCCGAAGATCTGTTGGAAAACGGAATCATCGACCGCATCGTCCCTGAACCATTGGGTGGCGCACATCGAGATCCTTCAAAAGCTGCATCAATTTTAAAAGAAATTTTATTGGAAGAAATTAAAAAACTCAAAAAGATTCCACTCGTTAAATTGATAGAAAAAAGAATAGAAAAATATTCTAAGATGGGCGAGTGGGAAGAATAAGAACAGATTGAACAACTTGGAAACAAGGAGAAGATGCTGAACGAATGTTAGAAGCGCTCAAGAATGAAGAGAAAGATGTGCAGAAAAAGTTGAAGAAGAAAGCGCCAGCACGGATCTCAATTGAGAA
>JAGUXE010000241.1 GCA_020061995.1 Ignavibacteriales bacterium
ACTCACCAATCTTGCCGACGAAATCGCCTACAACAACCACGACATTGAAGACGGCTTGCGTTCGGGGCTGATCACCTTAGCGCAATTGCAGGATGTGCCAGTGTTCGCCAGTGAATACCAACAAGTGACGCAGGCTTACCCCGCGTTGCAAGGTCGTCGCCTGATCCGGGAAACGTTGCGGCGCATGATTGGCAATATGGTGGTCGATTTAATCGAAAGCAGTCAGGTCGCGATTCGTGCCTCTGGGGTGCAAAGCGTGGCAGATGTGCGGGCGCAACCGCTGGCGTTGATGCGTTACGGCGATGATATGCGCCAGCAAAAGAACGTGCTGAAAAAGTTTTTACGCGAAAATTTGTATTTTCACCCCACGGTTTACCGCATGACATGGCGGGCGCGGAAAGTGATTCGGGCGTTATTTGAAGCTTATTGGCAGGATACGCGCTTGCTGACACCCAAATATCAGGCGTTCGCTAAGCAGTATGAAATGCAGGAAGGGGAAGTGGGGCGTGCGCGTGCGATAGCGGACTTTATTGCGGGAATGACCGACCGCTACGCGATGCGCGAATACGGGCAGTTATTTGATTTAGCGGGGATTCGTTAGTTGGTGTATTTCCAAGGGTTGATCTATGTGCAGATAACGAGTGTGTAGAAAACCTAGGTCTCTCTCGGAAAATCTCAAAAGTGGCATGATGTACGTAAATCTTTGAACACTTTTCACTGAAAACTCCTCAAAGATTTACGTAGAATTGCATATTTGCTTATTTTTTGTTCATTTCTTGGAAATCAAAAAAATGGTTTGGAGGGTTTTTCTACACCCTCAACGTCTAACATGACGGGCGCGGCGGGGAGTCGATTGGGCGATAGTCGCGAGCTGTCACCGCGTCCGTCGTCGATGTGTTTGTTAGAATTTTTATTCTCATTTGAATAGTGAGGATACTACTTTAGTTATGCCTGATTTATTATTTAATGCATTGAATTCTGATGATAATTTTTTTACTTTCTCTTCTGCTTTTGCAAGTTCATCGTTTAATTCATTTATTTCATGCTTTTGTGCAACTTCATTGATAAAAAGTTGATCCATTTCTTCATGAATTTTTTCTAACTGCTGTTGGAAACCTATTAATTCTGTTTGCTTTTGTGACAAAGTACTAAGATAATTATTCTTTTCTATTGTAATTGAATCCAATGTTTTGTTTAGCGTTCTAATCTGATGATTTTGTTCGTCAACTTTAAGTAAAAGCTCGTGATTTTTTAGTTCTATTTTTTCAATGCTTTTTTTGAGTATTTTTGCTTGATGGGTAATTGTATCTGAATCAAGAAGTATTTCTTGTTTAAGTTTTCGCTCTAATTTTAAATTATGTTCTAGTTTTTTAATATTTTCATTCTGGTTATCAATAAGTCGCAATAGGTCGTTTTTGATTTTATCTGAACTTTCACTCTCTAATTTTGCAATGAGATAGTTTTTTTCTTCAAGCAACGTGGACAGTTGCTCATTTTCATTTTCTATGTTTTTATAGCTGGTTTCAGTTTTGTTTAACCTTGAATAAATGTCATCATATTTTATTTTCAGTTCAGTATTTTCATTTTCTATTCTTTTTATATAAACTTCATGTTCATCAGCTTTATTTTTATTTGTTTTTAACAATGTTTCCATATTGCTACTTTTGTTATCAATATTTTTAATATGATTCTTTAATTGCAATATTTCTTCATTTAATATTGTTAGCTCTAAATCTTTTCTTTTTATGGAATTTTCATAATCAATGGTTTCTGCAAATTTACTATGTAAATATTTTATCTCTTCGTCTTTTATTTTTAAATTTAACTTAAGATTGTTATTCTCCTCTTTTATTTGGATGACTGTATCTGCGCCTAATATACTAATTAGATCTGAAATATTATCTGTTGTTTGAATATTTCTAAGAAACAGGGGTAGGTTTTCCCTGATTATTTGTTCTTCAGAATATATAATTAGTCTTCTTTCCTTTTTTGATGGCAAATAACAATTACTGAAAAAACTTTCATATTCTTCACGCACCCATGATGATTCTAAAGCATTAGTTGTATATAGCAATGTAAAATGATTGCTTCTTAATAAAGCATTCTCGATATTTGCAAAAAATGATTGCCCTGTATTTTTCTTTAAACTTTCATCCGACCAAAAGACATTAAGACCATTGGACTTAAGGCTTGCCCATATTTTTTCAGCACGCTCCTTATCTTTACTAGAAAAGCTAAGAAATACGTCATATTTTATGTCAATATCTGCCATGATATTTTAGGATTAGGCTTTGGTTGATTAATGAATTTGTTGCGGAGCTATGTAGGTTATAAATTCTAACGTCTCACATGACGGGCGCGGCGGGGAGTAATTAAATCAGAGTCGCGGGCTGTCACCGCGTCCGTCGTCGAGAATCTTGTTAGCTCTTTAATCGGTATTTAGTTTATATTTCTCTTTTGAATTTTTTTGTAAGATGCTTGTCATTAACGCCAGAAAAAACAAATTTTTCATGATTGCGATCTTTTTTTATTGAAGGGTCATGATTTTTATGCATTCCAACTTTTTCTGAAAATTGTAATTTTTCTAACGAGGCTAATTTTAATCTAACTTCTTCGCAAATATCTTCATAATCAGATGCTATCGCTTTTAAATCTTTAGTTCGTAAATCTGAGATGATATATCTATGAATGATTTTGTTTCGATTTTTGTATAAGCTCTCTAGTTTTTGAAAGAGTTCATCGGTGATTATTTCTATCATCAATGCCTCTTTGTATATCGCTCGTTCCATGATTGCCTTATCAGAATCTCCTTGGTAAAAATATTTTTGATCAATGTCATTGCTTTTGCTTTTTAATTGTTTTTCCATTATTATGGAAAGTCTTAAATATGCATCTATTTGATTTGCAATTATAACCACCAACTCTATTAGCGAGTTGTTTTTTACTGCCTGATATTTTAAGTCAAAAGATGCAGCTAAAGAAAAGTGAAATTTATCAAATCTATCTAATTCCAATGCTAATTTTCTATTTTTTGTGCTTATAAACATTAATGTACTCAAAGCTTTTTCTGCTTTTTGTAATTCTTTTTTGATTTGTGGGTTATTTTCTCGTTTTTTCTGATATATGTATTTTGCTATAAAGCCATGATTATCAACTACGCAAAACCAAAGATGGCAATTAAAGTCATCATCATCCATTCTGTGTTTAGTAAATTCAAGATTATCTTTATCTGCTTCTTGCCTTATACAATTCCGCTGTGAGTTAGTATCTTTGGTTGGATAACAACTTATTTGAAATGCTCCAATTGGATTATCATATAATTCAAAAGAAAAAGGTGAGCATTCTTTATATCCAATTAAGACATTTTTGTATTGCCATTCAATGGGGAGTTCAAATACAAATTTTCCATTTGGTTCTGTGAAGTATTTCATAATTCAGACTGGAGGATATTGTAAAGCTAACGTTAAAGCATTTTATGCCGTGTGCCGCAGCACTGGGCATAAATGTCTTGTTGGACGGAACCGCGTGCTACGGAGTCCCACACTTTATCTATA
>JAGUXE010000137.1 GCA_020061995.1 Ignavibacteriales bacterium
ATCCAATGTTGGCAACCGGTGGATCAGCAGCTGAAGCATTAAACTATCTTAAAAAACGGGGTGCAATTGATATTGTATTTGTATGTTTGGTCGCTTCCCCTATCGGCGTTCAAAAAGTACTGAATATGCATCCGAGCATCAAAATCATTGCTGCGGCGTATGATAGAGAGTTAAATGAAAAAGGTTATATTCTACCTGGATTAGGTGACGCCGGAGATAGAACATTTGGAACACTTTAAATATTTTTTCATTTTATTCTTTTTATTTATTTTTTCAGAGAAAATTACACCTCAAGTTTATCCCGATTCAGCAGTTCACAATCTTCTTCTAAAAGGAATAAATGCAATAATTGATGAAGATTATGAAAAAGCTGAGGTAATATTTCTAACTCTTCAACAATTTAATAAAAAGTTACCATTAGCTGATATATACTTGGCGGGAACAGAGATTGCTAAATCATTTGATTACAACATCCCTTACAATGAGAATAAAATTTCATTTCATTTGAATCGTGCTTCAGAAATTACTAAAAAACTTTTAAACGAAAATGACAAAAATCTTTGGTATATATATTTTAAAGCTTTGACAGAGGGTTATAAAGCATATTACAATGCACTACAGGGTAGTTGGTTTTCAGCATTTTCGGATGGATATAATGCAGTATCATTATTTGAACAATGTTTAATGATCGATACGAATTTTTATGATGCATATGTAGCCGTGGGTTCCTATAAATACTGGAGGAGTCGAAAAACTAATTTCCTTAACTGGCTACCATTTATTCAAGATGAACAATTTGAAGGAATTCATTTACTAAATCGCGCAATTAAGTTTCTACCCTATAGCTCTCATCTGGCTTACCATTCTTTGATATGGATCTATATTGATCGAAAAGAATATAAACAAGCAGCAGAATTAGCTGAATCTGTTTTAGCTGAACATCCGCAAAGTAGATTCTTCAAATGGAGTTATGCTAGGGCTATTGAAGAGTCTGATAGAGAGAAAGCAAATCTTGTTTACTATGATATCCTAAATTCTTATGATAACAAGTTTGTTCAAAATAGAATAAATAGAATTATTCTTAATCACAAAATTGCTCAGAATTTAATAAAGCTTGGGAAGAAAAAAGAAGCAGCAAATTTATTGAATGAAATATTATCTTATAGAAACCTTACTCCGTATGAGTCAGAGATATTAAAAGATCGATTAAATAGGGTTAAAACGCATCTTAAAGAAATAAATAAAAAATAGTTACTCTTTTTAGTCCAATCTAATTGAATTTTATTATTTTTCTTATAAAATTAAATTCTGAATAAGCAGTATTTATTAATTCAAAAATTAACTATGAACATAACAACAGCCACAAGTAAGGTGCTTTTAGAAGAACTATTAAGCAACTGCAAAAAAAATCTTCCGATTATTGATGAGAAATTAATCGAAAAAGCATTTGATTTTGCAATGGTTGCTCATCAAAATGATACACGCGCTTCTAATGAACCTTATTTTACACATCCCTTTGCAGTTGCAAATACTCTTGCAACTGAAATTCCATTTGACTCAGTTTCGGTTGCATGTGGTTTGCTTCATGATATTGTTGAGGATAATTCTGAATATCCAATAGAAATTATCGAGAAAAACTTCGGACATGATATTGGACAAATTGTTGACGGTCTAACCAAAATAAAACATCTCTTTAAAGGGACTGAAATCAATCAGAGCGAAAATTATAGAAAACTATTAATGTCCGTTTCAAAAGATGTTAGAGTTATCATTGTTAAGTTTGCTGATCGACTTCATAATATGAGAACGATTGAGTTCCTTAATCCGGATAAAAGAAAAAGGATTGCCAAAGAAACGCTTGAAATTTATGCTCCTTTAGCAAATCGTTTCGGACTCGGTAAACTGAAATGGGAATTAGAAGATCTTGCATTTAAAGAATTGAATAAGCAAGCTTACGAGGACATCAAGAAGAAAATAAATATTAAGCGCGGCGAGCGTGAAAAATATATTGAAAGATTTTCTGCACCAATTATACAAAGTTTGAATCAATATGGAATTAAATTCGAGATAAGTGGAAGAGCAAAACATCTTTACAGTATATACAGAAAAATGATCAAACGTAATAAGCCTTTTGAAGAGATTTATGATTTGTTTGCTGTCAGAATTATAATTGAATCAGATGATCGTAATGCTTGTTATACAACCTATGGAATTGTTAATGGTATTTATATCCCGATACCTGACCGTTTGAAGGATTATATTGCTATTCCAAAAGCAAATAATTATCAGTCGATTCACACCACCGTTGTGGGGCCTGAAGGGAAACTTGTTGAAGTTCAAATTCGTACTTTGCAGATGCATGAAATAGCTGAACAAGGAGTTGCTGCTCATTGGAAATATAAAGAAGGGAAAACACATACAAATCAAACGTTGAATCAGTATGTAAATTGGATTCGTGATATTCTTGACAATGCTTCCGGTGATGATATGCGAAAAAATATCATCGAGAATTTCAAACTTAATTTGTATTCTGATGAAGTTTATATTTTTACACCAAAAGGTGATCTCAAAAGACTTCCGCTTAACTCAACTCCTGTTGATTTTGCATTTGACATTCACAGTAAAGTTGGTCACCACTGCATAGGTGCTAAAGTTAATCAAAAGATAGTTCCTCTAGATACAATTCTTCATAGTGGTGATCAGATAGAAATTATCACATCGAAAAATCAGCACCCAAATAAAAACTGGTTAAAATTTGTTAGAACATCC
>JAGUXE010000063.1 GCA_020061995.1 Ignavibacteriales bacterium
TTAATTCTTGCAGCTTTACCTGAAAGTTCACGTAAGTAATAAAGTTTGGCTCTTCTTACCTGACCTTCTTTGAGAAGCTCAATTTTCGCAATTTTAGGAGAATTAAAAGGAAAGATTCTTTCAACACCAACACCGCTAGACATTTTTCTAACTATGAATGTTCTGTTTTCCTGATTTCCACGAATGCTTATTACATCCCCTTCAAACGGCTGAATTCTTTCTTTATCACCTTCAATTACACGAACGTGTACTTTTATATGATCACCTGAGCGGAATTTTGGAAACTCCGTCGTTGATTTAGTTTCAGGTAAAATTTCATTTAGACTTTTCATTTTATCACTCCGAAATATTATTTATCATTTTCCAATTTTTAGTTAAAATTTTTGATTGTTCTTCTTCCCATTTTTTAATTGCAGCATGATTACCGGTTAATAAAACTTCCGGTACATCCATTCCTCTATAACTTGAAGGTCGGGTATACTGTGGGGCTTCAATAGTCTCACCATCCTGAAAAGAATCATCAAGTGCTGAGGCACTATCATTCAACACACCGGGAATTAATCTGACAATAGCATCAACAATAACTAGACCAAGTAATTCACCGCCGCTTAAGATAAAGTTTCCAATTGAAACATCATCTGTAGCAAAATATTCTCTTACTCTTTCATCAATTCCTTTATAATGACCGGTGACGATCAAAATATTTTCTGCTAACGAAAACTTATTTGCAATCTGCTGATTAAATACTTTTCCTTTGGGAGATGTAAAAATGACATGGTCATATTTCCTCTCCAACTGCAATTTTTCAATACATGCAAAGAACGGTTCAGGTTTAAGCAACATACCGGCTTTACCGCCAAATGGCTTATCATCTATTTGTCTATGTTTGTCGTAAGCATAATCACGAAGATTATGAACAACAATTTCTACTTTTTTCTTATCTTGTGCTCGTTTCAGAATACTAAAGTTGAGAGGACTAAATAGAATGTCCGACACCGCTGAAATTAAATCAATCCTCATCATAATAGAGCTCATCTCCCGGAGTCAGAACCATAATTTTATTTAATGGATCAAAACTTTCTATCAAACTTATTAACGCCGGGATTAAAATTTCGTTTCCTTTTTCATCGATAAGAATGTAAACATCATTAGCTTGAGTACTTAGGACATCGCTAATCCTTCCAATAAACTCCTGATTTCTAAAAACTTTAGAGTCAATTAAATCGTGAACATAAAAAGTGTTTTCCGGCAAAGGGAAAACATCTTCTGAATCGACAAAAATATCTTTCCCTAGAAGTAAAGAACACTCTTCTTCAGAAAAGAAATTTTTAATTCGAATTGACCACGAATTTTTCTTCTTTTTAACTTCTTCCACATATAATTCTTTTTTATCGCCAAAAAAATCGACATAGATTTTACCTAATTTCGAAAACCTCTCAGAAAAATCAGAAAATGGTTCAATTTTCAAGAATCCATTTTTGCCGTCAAGGGCTGAAATTTTGGCTATTAAAAAAAAATCGGTCACTAAAAGAAATTATATCTTAGTCTAGAATTTCTAAGATAGCTCTTTTTCCATCCTTAGCAGCAATGGCTGTAAGCAAAGTTCTCATTGCTTGAGCTGTTTTTCCTTGTTTGCCTATAACCTTGCCAATATCCTCGGGACTAACTTTGAGTGAGAGGACAATTTTCTTCTCTTCAGGATTTTTCTCTTCAACAACAACGCTATCCGGATTGTCAACAAGATGTTTGGCAATAAATTCGATAAATTCCTTCATATTAAGAAACCTCCTATAATTCGAGCTTGGGAGCCTTTAGTATTATACACAGAAGTAAAAACTTCCGTAAAGAGAAGAGAAATTACTCTTCAGTTTTTACAGTAGTTTCCTCAGAAGCAGCACCCTTAACTTCCGCTGTGCTTTGTTCTTTCTGAATCCCCTTAGTTCCTTTTTTCTGACCTTTTTTAGCTGAAGCAGCTTCTTTAGCGTTATTCCAATTTCCTAATTCAACTGCAACTTGTTCTTCTGACAAACCCCTTTTAAGCAGTTCACGCTTTAGTGAAATACCTGCTTGACGAAACAGACTTCTTACTGTATCCGTTGGTTGTGCACCAACACCCAACCAGTATAAAGCACGATCTTCTTTAATTTGGATCGTATGAGGATTTGTAAGTGGGTTGTACAATCCTATTGCTTCTATAAATTTACCGTCTCGTGGAGAACGGGCATCAGCAGCAATCACTTTATAAATTGGTTGCTTTTTCTTTCCCATTCTTCTTAATCTTAACTTAACTGCCAAGTTTGATAACCTCCGTATAACCTATTTAATTGAATTTAAAATTCTTGTTATTCATCATTGCATTTTGGAAACCTTTTTGAGCGAACTTGCTCATCATTTTTTGCATCTCCGAAAATTGCTTAACTAATCTATTTACTTCTTGAATCGAAGTTCCGCTTCCTCGTGCAATTCTTTTTCTTCTATTCCCGTTTAACACCTTTGGGGAACATCTTTCTTCTTTTGTCATTGAATTGATAATCGCTTCAATTCTAATAAATGCTTTTTCATCAACATTTGCGTTTTTCATCGCCGGGCTAATGCCGGGAATCATTCCAATTAGGGATGACAAAGAACCCATTTTTTTAATAAGCTTAATCTGCTTAAGAAAATCTTCAAAATCAAATTTATTTTTACGTAATTTTTCTTCAAGCTTATCTGCCTCCATATCGTCGAAATGTGCTTGAGCTTTTTCGACAAGCGATATTACATCACCTTTGCCAAGAATTCTTGAAGCAAGTCTGTCAGGATGAAATGATTCTACAGCATCCAATTTTTCACCATTGCTGATAAACTTAATTGGTTTACCAACTACACTTCTAATAGAAAGTGCGCAACCACCGCGGGAATCTCCATCCATTTTCGTAAGAACAATTCCGTCAAAATCAACAATTTCATTAAAAGATTTTGCTGAGTTTACTGCATCCTGCCCTGTCATAGAATCGACTACAAACAGTACTTCTTGCGGATTTATCAACTTCTTGATATCGGCAACTTCGGTCATTAACACCTCATCAACATGAAGCCGACCTGCAGTATCAATAATTACAGTATCTAATCCATTTTCACGAGCAAAATTTAACGAATTTTCAGCAATTTTTCTTGCATTTTTTTCTTCAAGTGAAAATACCGGGATATTTATCGATGCTCCAAGAGTTTTCAATTGATCAATTGCTGCAGGTCGATAAATATCGGCGGCAACAAGAAGTGGTTTTCTATTACTCGCCAAAAGACGTTTAGCCAACTTTGCTGAAAATGTAGTTTTACCTGAGCCCTGCAAACCAACAATCAAAATGACTGTAACACCGGAAGCATTTATTTTCAGTTCGTGATTACTACCGCCTAATAATTCAGTTAATTCATCAAATATAATTTTTGTTATTAACTGCCCGGGTGTAATTGAAGAAATTACTTCCTGTCCAATTGCTTTTACTGTAACTTTTTCAATGAACTCTTTTGCTACTTTATAATTAACATCAGCATCAAGCAAAACTCTTCTGATTTCTCTAAGAGTCTCAGTTACATTTTTTTCAGTAATTTTTCCTTGACCGCGAATTTTCTTTAAAGTTGCTTCAAGTTTTGATGAGAGATCTTCTAACATATTTTGAAGCTTTACGATTTATCTTTAAGAGCATTCGCTCCGGAAACAATTTCCAAAATTTCTTTTGTAATGGATGCTTGTCGTTGTTTATTATATGTAATTTTTAATGTTCTAATTAATTCTTTGGCATTAGTAGTTGCGTTTTCCATTGCCGTCATTCGAGCACCGAATTCAGAGGCATTGGATTCGAGAAGCATACGCCATAATTGAGCTAATAAATGCTTTGGTAATAAATATTCAAAAATATCTTTTTGATTCGGCTCAAATATCTGCGAACCTTCGGTTGAAGAATTGTCACTGCCGGAAATTGGGACAGGTAAATATTGTTCACGTACTACTTTTTGCTGTACAACAGATCTGAATTCGTTGTAAACAAACTCAATTCTATCATAATCACCTGCAATATATCCCTTAATAATATCATTAGAAATATTTTTTGCATTTTCATATTTAAGTGAATTAAAAATTCCGATGGTTGAACCAAGTATATTATAACCACGTTTTTTGAAAAAATCATAACCCTTTTTTCCGACACAATAGAGAGTTGCTTGCATTCCCTTTGACTTTATATCATCTTGAATAAGTCGAGTAGTCTCTTTTATAAGATTAGTATTAAATGCACCGCATAATCCTCTATCGGCAGTTACAACAACAACTAGAACATTTTTCACTTCCCTTTCACTAACAAAAGGGTTATTGACTATGTCATTTTCAGATACGAGGCTCTCAAGCATCTCTATGATTTTTTTAGCATAAGGACGTGCATTGATTACATTATCTTGAGCTCGGCGTAATTTTGCCGCAGCAACCATTTTCATTGCTTTTGTAATCTGCTGGGTATTCTGAACCCCTTTTATTCGTCTTTTTATATCTCTAAGTGTTGCCATTAATTATCCGGATTAACTACTTTTTGGAAAAGAAGCTAAAAATTCAGAAACAGCTTTTTTGATAAGAGCAACTGTCTCATCTTTAAGTTCTTTTGTTTCTTTAATCGAAACAAAGATAGAATTATATTTCATATCGATATATTCAAGCACTTCTTTTTCGAAACGTTTTATATCACTCACTGCAACTTCGTCTAATAATCCATTAGTCCCCATGAAAATACTAACAACCTGTTTTTCAATAGGTACAGGTTTGAATTGTCCTTGTTTCAACAATTCAACAAGTCGTGCGCCCTTTGAAAGTGTCTTTAAAGTTGAAGCATCAAGATCAGAACCAAATTTCGCAAAGGCTTCAAGTTCACGATATTGAGCTAAATCAAGTTTTAAACTTCCGGCAACTTTTTTCATAGCTTTAATCTGAGCATTTCCACCAACACGCGAAACAGAAATACCAACGTTGATTGCCGGTCTTACACCTGCATTGAACAAGTTCGATTCAAGATAAATCTGACCGTCAGTAATTGAAATTACGTTAGTAGGAATATAAGCCGAAACGTCACCTTGCTGAGTCTCTATTATTGGTAAAGCAGTTAAACTACCTCCACCAAGATCATCACTCAACTTGGAAGCTCTTTCCAATAAACGTGAGTGAAGATAAAAAACATCCCCAGGATAAGCTTCACGTCCGGGAGGTCTTCTTAGAAGCAATGAAAGTTCACGATAAGCAGCAGCCTGTTTTGATAAATCATCATAAATTACAAGTGCATGACGACCGCTATCTCTAAAAAATTCACCAAGTGTTGCACCTGAGTAAGGAGCAATAAACTGTAAAGGAGCCGGATCTGATGCAGAAGCTGCAATTACTGTAGTATAATCCATTGCGCCATGCTCATGAAGTTTAGCAACTACTTGCGCAACAGTTGAATTCTTTTGACCAATGGCAACATAAATACAAAAAACCGGATTAACACCTAGTTTTTTTGCTTCTTCTGTATGAGTAAATTTCTGATTAATAATTGCATCAACCGCTACTGCTGTTTTTCCTGTCTGGCGATCACCAATAATTAACTCACGTTGACCACGACCAATTGGAATCATTGCATCAACAGCGGCTATACCGGTTTGAAGTGGTTCTTTGACCGGTTGTCTTTGAATTACGCCAAGTGCTTTTCTCTCGATAGGTAAAAATTGTTTTGTAGTAATACTTCCTTTACCATCAATAGGAACTCCTAATGGTGTAATTACTCTTCCGAGCATTTCTTCACCAACAGGCATAGAAGCAACACGATTTGTTCGCTTGACTCTATCACCCTCTTTAACTAAAGATGATTCACCAAAAAGCACGCAACCGACTGAATCTTCTTCAAGGTTAAGAACCATTCCGAAGACATCGTTTGGAAACTCAACTAATTCACTTGCCATAACTTTAGACAAACCGTAAACACGTGCAATACCGTCTCCAACTTGTAAGACAGTCCCAAAATCGTAAATATCTACTTCGTTTTCATAACCAGAAAGTTGTTTACGTAAAATAGCGGTAATTTCATCCGGTCTAATGTCAACCATAATCTCTTTCCTCTAAATTCTTATTTAGATTGCTCCAGCTCCGTTGATGAGCTGTTTTTTCATTAATTCTAATTGATTTTTTACTGATGCATCATAGATTTTGTCATCAACTTTAGCGACAAAACCTCCTATTATTGAGGCATCTATACGATTTGAAAAAACTACTGATTTATTTAGTAATTTTTCGAGAGTAACTTTTATTTTTTGTAATTGAATTTGGTCAACCTCAATTGAAGTTGTCAATTCAACTTTTGCAATTCCAAGATGTTCATTTTTTAATATTTCGAAAAGATCTAAAATTTCCTCAAATATTGTTTCACGACCTTTTAATATTAAAAAATTTAAAAAAGAATAGAACTCCGGAGACACCCTGCTCTTAAATACTTGATCAAAAATAGCTTGTTTATCCGCTGATTTTACTATCGGATTTTTTAATAGTCTCATAAATTTCGGATCATGACGCAACGCCGTCAAAGCTAGATTAACGTCATCCGCAATTACTTCTAGCGAATTCTTTTCAATAGAATTTTCTAGAAGCGATTGAGCATATTTTATGGCAACTTTTCTGGAACTCATAAATTAATTCTTCTGAAGTTCATTGATGTATTTTTCAATCACTTCTGCATTAAGGGTCGAATTAAGATTCTGCTTAATTACTTTTTCGGCAATTTGAAGAGAAATTTCAGCGACTTGATTTTTCAATTCGCCAAACGCTTCTTCCTTTTTGCGTTCAATTTCCTCTGAAGCTGAGGCAATAATTTTTTGAGATTGCACTTTGCTCTCATCCATAATTTGATTTTTCAAATTTTCGGCAAAAACTCTTGCTTCATTAATAATCTTTCGAGATTCTTCTTCAGCTTTATGCAGATTATTTTTGTTCTCTTCAAGAAGTTTTTTTGATTCTTCTTTTGACTTTTCTGCGAGTTCAAGTGAATCTTTAATATTTTTCTCACGTTCGTCCAAAGCAGAAATAATCGGCTTCCAAGCGAATTTCTTAAGAACAAATACCAAGATTAAAAAAGTTAAGACAGTCCAAAAAGCTAATCCTTCATTTACAGAAAGAAGCCCTCCGCCACCTTCATCACCTGAATACATAGATGAAAAAGCTAAAATATTAGCTATCATAAATCA
The DNA here is from genome assembly GCA_020061995.1 of Ignavibacteriales bacterium. The sequence goes on from JAGUXE010000063.1 coordinate 7,234, forward strand.
TCGTTCCTTTGAATTACATATAAAGAAAAATGGAGTGTAATTATTACACTCCTTTTCAATTTATTTACCTGCTAACAAGAAGCAGATAACTAGAGCGAAGAGAGAAATACCTTCGATAAGAGCAGCCGCAATAATCATTGATGTACGGATTGCTCCTGCTGCTTCCGGTTGTCTTCCACTAGCTTCCATAGCTGAACTTGCAAGTTTTCCGATTCCTAAAGCACCGCCTAGGATTGTTAATCCGGCACCTAATCCTGCTGCTAAATATGCGAATTCCATTCTTTTTCTCCTTTGTAATAGATAGTTATTTTTTATTTAATTATTAATGATCCTGGTGCACTGCCATCCCGATAAACAACGAGGATAACATAGTAAAAATGTATGCTTGTAATAAAGCAACTAAAACTTCTAAAAGATATATAAACAACGCCATTCCTATTGAAACCGGAGCAATGAAATATGATTTCATTACAAATATCAGACTGATAAGGGCATAAATTACAATATGTCCGGCTGTCATATTTGCAAAAAGACGAATAGCCAATGCAAATGGTTTAGTAAATAATCCCAATAATTCTACTACCAACATAATCGGCAGAAGAAATACAGGAACTCCGTGCGGTATTAAACCCTTAAAATAACCAAATAATCCATTCTTTTGGATTCCACCGACTTGGGTCACCAGAAACGAGGAAACAGCTAACACTACTGTTACCGAAATATTACTTGTTACGGTAGCTGAGAAAGGAATAAGTCCTAAAAAATTACTGAAGAGGATAAAAAAGAAAGCAGTTAACAGGTATGGTACAAATTTTTCAAAACCTTTTCCAATAGTCGGTTTTGCGATTTCATCGCGTACAAAAATTATCAATATTTCAAAAAAGTTTGTGACTCCTTTAGGTACTAATGATTTCTTATATGCTTTTGAAACTTTTAACATAATGAATATTAAAAGTGCAGCAGAAATCCATAGAAATACAACGTGACGAGTTATCGAAATATCAATCCCGAATAATTCCAAATGTGGTAGATAGATTTTACCGAGAGGGCTGAAATCCAGATAATTACCATCCATAATATGGTGCATAATCCAATTATCGCCTCCGGAAGTATGTTCCGTTGCTTTTTGCAAAGTATCGGTTAATGTCTCTGAATTTTGTAAATCCATACAGTTTATTTAGTTATAACCTTCGCGTCTCGATTTGAAAGATTAATTATTTCTAAAGTCAAAAAAAAGATATAGAAAGTAAAGATTGCAAAGATAAAAGAATCTTGACTCATTTTCAACAATTTTATTGAAATTATTATAGATATGAGGACTAAAAATAATCTTGCAACCATACCTCCCATTACAATGGTCAGGAATAATTTATCGGGTTTATTTAATCCAATTCGTAAAAGATAAAAACCAATTAAATAATTCACTAAAGCAATTATTATTCCGGCAAAAGCCGATCTAAAAGTCTCATAATCAATATTATCTGTCTGATACAAGAAAAAGAGACTCAAACTAACCACAAAACTAATAATAACTCCAATTACCAGATACTTACGGTTTTTTTTCATCCTTAGGTTTTCTGTTTTGGAGGTGTAAAACTGTTTTAATTAATTGATACATCCCAGTAAAAATTCCCAAAACCCCAAAAACTAACGTCCAGATTGGGGAAGTTGAATATTTTTTATCTAACCAATCCCCAACAAAAATTAGGACTACAATAGTTGCGGCTAGTTGTAAACCAAGACCTAGATAAGGAGCCACCTCTCGATATGTGTTAGCTACCGAATCCTTTTCATCTAAACCCATAACTTATTCAGGTTTGGTTTCTTGACTATTTAACATTGCACTTCTGCCGGTAAATAAAGCCCCTTCTTCAATAATTAATATTTTTGAAGTCAAATCACCTTTCAACTGAGATTTATCTTCAAGTACCAATTTTTCTCTGCAAATTACTGTTCCTAAGATCTTACCACCAATAGTAACATTGGTAGCGTCAATATTTCCTTCTATGTATCCATTAGGACCAATTGTAATCACACCCTCTGCTTTAATATCACCCTTAATCTTTCCATCAATTCTTAAGTTCCCTTTTGTTAGAATATTCCCTTGAATTTGCATGGTACTGCTAATGATGCTAACTTCATCGTTATTTGTACTTTGACTTCCTTTAAATTTCATTTTAGCTCCTTCAGTAATTGAGTAATAAAGTTTTGGGATCAATTGGTACACCATCTTTCCATATTTCAAAATGCAGATGTGGACCTGTCGTTAGTTTACCCGAGTTTCCGGATAATGCAATTGTTTCACCTTGAATAACAAAATCTCGTACATTTTTAAACAACAATGAACAGTGCTTATAAACCGTTGTGTAGTTATTGGTATGATTAATAATAATCATAAAACCATCATTTACAGTGAAATCAGAAAAAACAACATAACCGTTTGCCGATGCAACCAAGGGTGTTCCTATCGCAGCAGCATAATCAATCCCGAAATGACCTTTTTCAGAATTGAATCCACGACTCATGAAACCTGACATCGGTTTCTTAAAAAAAACATCACTTTGAGTAAAATATCTATCTATGAACAATTGAAACGCAATAAAAATGTTGCCTTCAAGTTTTTTACCATTGGAATTTCTTTTTTTTAAGATGGTATCTCTTGATGTTGTATCAGTTAAGAGCAAAATATTGTTCAACTGCTTATTCATATTTTTTAATTGATCCACTTCAATTAATAAAAAGTTGAGTCGTTCATTAAGAACTTCTATTTCTCTAAGTTCATCCTTAGAATATCCTTCTGATGGGAAGATAAATTCCTTGATGGGATTAAAAGAAATCACGAACAGTAACAATAAAAAAAAGTTATAGCTGAAAAAGATAATCCAAAAATTCCTAAAGCTGATTGTTTTAGATGACATATTTGTTCGTGAGGAATCCGGAACAAATATAACTGAGAACTTCAGCTTTTTAAATGAATTAATAAAATTTTTAAATTGTAGAATATACTCGTCAAACATTTTTATTTATTCTGATGTTCATTAAAGCGACTCAAAATATCATCGAAACGGATTTTGCCTTCGCGCAAAAGTACCGGCGTATTTCCTGTAAGATCAATCAAAGTTGATCCGCAGTTCAAACTTTTTTTCTTACTAACGAAAATAGCATCTATTTCATTCATGAATTCCATCTGAATCATTCCAGCATCATTTAGCGGTTCTTCATCCCGCCTATTTACACTGGTTGAAATCAAAGGCATTTTTGTTTCAGTTAAAAACTTTAGACAGAATGCATTATTAGGAATCCTGAACGCTGCGTTTACTATACCCAAAGATTCACTTGTATCTTTATTCAAATTCAGTACAACCGAAATAGGATTCGGCCAAATTGAGATGAGGAAATCATAATGATTCTCATCAGCAACCGAAACATATTTTCTTAAAATGTCAATGGAACCGACAAGGAAAATATATTTTTTCCCTAAATCTCTCCTTTTAACATCATTTAATTTACTAACTGCTTGTTGATTAAAAGGATTTGCTCCCATTCCATAGATTGTATCAGTTGGGTATGTAAAAACCTTTCCTGTAAAAAACAGATTTTTTGCCGATTCAACTGCAGCTAAAACATCATCTTCAATATTTATAATTTCTGTAATCTTTCTATCCTCCCATCGAGTATTTCCTCAATAACATCAAACACTTTTTGAGGTAACAATTTTTTTCCGCAATTAAAATGTTTTTCCGGACAACTTTTATGTCCGTGAATTCCACAAGGTTTGCAATCCAATTCATCATAACTCAAATATTTACTTCTCTCATTATACGGATAAAACCCAAATTTGCTTATAGTTGAACAGTAAATTGTCAGAACCGGAATATCCGCTATCATACCAAAATGAGTTGGAGCACTGTCATTTGTAATAAGCAGATCAATTTTTTTTAACAAATAAATAGTTTCTATAATTGATAACTTACCGCACAAATTAATTGAGTTTGAGGGAATATTTCTAATTATTTCTTCGCACAATTCTTTCTCTTTGTCAGAACCAATTAGAATACACTCATACTCTTTCGCTTTACATTTTTTAATGACCTCTATAAAATGCTCTACCGGGTATTGTTTTGTAAACCATTCCGTTCCGGGGGCGAAAACAACTTTAATTTTTGTCTTATCAAATTTATTAAAAATATCCGATATATTAGTTTTTACTTCTTCTGAATAATTTAATTCCGCTTTCACCGACTTAAAATTATATTCATTACCGTTATCAAGAAAAGCGAATAATCTCTCAATTTCATGCGAATCATATTTGTACTCAACTAAATTTTTAAAGACATAAGGGAATTCAGAATTATCAAATCCATATGTTTCACGAACGTTTGTAAAGAGAGTTAGTAATGCACTTCTTAAGGAACGGTGTGGTGAGTAAATTATTGAATAATTATTGTTGTTTAATTCTTTACCGAATTTTACCAAACTAAAAATAGATTTATGTTTATCGGCTTTGTCAAGAATATAAACTTTGTTTATCGTTGACACAGCTTCAAAGAGTGAAGCTGTTTTAGAGGTAGTAACCACATCAATAAGAAAATCTTTATTCTCCTCTTTTAACATTTGAAGAAACGGAAGAGTCAAAACAGCATCTCCAATAAATGCAGTTTGAATAACTAAAAGCTTCTTTTGTTCAGAGGTTAATATTTCCATCGTTTATGCATCCAAAACCATTGATCGGGATATTTCCTGACTATATTTTCGAGGTAGTTGTAATGTCTTTGGGTCAACTCGATAACCTTATCTTCATATTTATCCGGAAGATTTTCTTTACTTATTTCGACAAACTCAATGTCATAATTAAGGTCTTCGCGTCTGACAGCAATCGCATAAAGCATAGTTGCCCCGGTTTTTATGGCAAGAGCAGCAGGTCCGGCAAAAGAAGCAGTTTCAATACCCATAAATTTAATGCGGGGACCATCTTTAGGACCTCTTTGATCAGCAACTAGGGCAGCAACTTTTTTCTCTTTCAGAGTAACAACAAGATTTCTGATTGAAACACCAAGAGGAACAATAACATTTGAATATCGTGTACGCATTTTATTTAGCCAGTTGTCAACTAAAATATTGCGTTGTTGTTTTGCGGCAATGTAAAATGGAGTACTGACTAATACACTCAACATCATTGCGCCTATTTCCCAATTTGCAAAATGGGCTGACAATAAAACAATTCCTTTGTTCTCTTGATATTTCAGATGGAATAATTCCGGATTTTTAAGACGTAGAAGCGATAACATTTGGGCATCGCTAAGTGAGGGTAATAGAAGAATTTCAACGAGTGTTAGGCTGAAACTGTAGTAACATTTATAGGCAACCTCATTAATTTTTTCAGCGCTATATTCAGGAAAGGCTTTTTTAAGGTTGTCAATTACTACTTGTTTACGAATTGGCAAATAATTAAAAAAGAAACTTGCCATATATCCGGCAAATTTCCGTGATCTATCAAGTCCGAGTAAACTAAAAAATTTACTGAAAATGATAAAGAGCAAAAATTCAAAATAATTTTTCACAATAAAAATTTATCTAATTGGAAACAACTTTTCTCTGCCAATTATCATCACGCAATTCTCCACGCAAAGTAGAGTGCAACAGAAGGTAATCCGAAAAACCGGTTAAATCTGCAAATACAAACTGGACTCCCCCTTCAAGAGAATTGTATTGCCATATCTCATAAGGTTTGGAATCAATTTGATTTGGATACCGTTCAATTTCGCTTGGTTCACCATAGAGAAGAAAGACTCTTCCTCGATCGGTTTTATAACCCTTCTTCTGAAAAGTTGAATATTGAGCATTTGACATCTCTACACGTTTAAAGTAATCTCGCTTAAATTCATTCAACGAAGTTGTTGGATCTTGATCGCGAACTTTCCAAAAATTAAAGAGAAAATTTCTTTTCCCATCGAGCTCGTTGATTCCGGTCCATTGTTGTATTTCTACTTTTTTGGCTAAGTATTTTGACAATTCAAAAACTTCATTAAGTTCTTCCTCTCCCATAGAAGCGAATTCTGAGGCTATAAAATCATTATCGGAAAAAGTTTGCGCTATCGGTTGAGCAACAGAAGGATTGTAGATAAAAACCTTTTTAGAAGAAGCTAAAGAAACATTCTGAATCGAATCTGTTAGAACCACCGCTAATGTATAAGTCCCACCTGGAATTTTAGAAATATTTAACGCTCCTGCTTCAACTATTGATTGATTTTTTCTTCCTATATACTTAGTTTTTTTCAATATAGGATTATTCTTAACATCCAAAAGTAAGTGATCAACTCTAAGAAGTTCAGAATTAATTTCTTTATCGATATCATAAAGTTCTGAATAAAAAAATAGTACCGGCAAACCTTCACCATAAACAGTCGAAGGATTTGGAATTACCTCGTAAGAATTTTTATAAAAAACCGAATTAACATCAACCACACCTTGTTTTATTGAAGATGCTAATTGGATATCACTTAAAGAAAATGATGGGGTTATTGCTTTTGAGATATGAAATGAAAATTGATCTTCATACTTCATTGTTGTTGATTCATCCCCACCCGTAAGTTTACAGACATAATCACCAAATGGAAGTACGAATGCCAAAGTACCTATTAAGCTTTTACTTTTACCGTTTTTAAGTGAATCAGAAGCAACAGATTTAAATTTATAATCCTTCTGAACAACTACTGAATCTGCTTTTATATCTTTGATAATGACTGTTAAATAACCTTTTACAAAGCTATTATTCTCTTCCTGAACAGGTTTTAATAAATACTCTGCAAAAGAATAGTAGATTTCTAAAAAAGCTGCTTTTTCATCATAACTAAAACGAGCATAATCATAATCAAAAAGCGGTTTTTGTGACTGAGCTGATAAAAATGGATTAATTAATAGGAAGGCAAAAAAAACTAATTTTTTCATAACATACTCATATTCATAATAAAAAAGGCGTCTTTATCTTAAAGACGCCTTATTTGAAAAATGTTCAACCAAATTATTGGAGAACTAATTTAACTGTAAATATATGGTTTGGTTTTGGAAAATCTTTTACATCACGGAAAGCGTAGTCAAATACTACTCCTAATCCATCTGTAAATTCATAATCTAAACCGGCACCAAAAGTTAATCCGTAGTTGGAGGCAGATGTATTTTTTGTGAGTAAGTTGTAACCGCCTCTAACAAAGAAAGTTTTTGCGAATCCATATTCCAAACCAAGTTTCAATTCGTCTTCAAATGAATTGTTATTAATAAATGTTCCTCCAACCAAAAGGTTGTTAGTTTCATTAATATCATAATTATATGAAGCACTTAGCCCAAAGTAACTTGGGATCTGAAATTCTTCAGATACACTTTCGTAAGTACCGTTATTTGATCCCGGTTGTGATCCGGGGACTCCGGTTTTTACTTGTAAATCTTGACCGGTATATCGCATGTTAGTACCGATATTCTTTACAACTGCTCCGATAGCAATATCTTTAGCAAATCTATATTGAACACCAAAATCAAGTGCGAACCCCGTAGCTGATGTAGCCATGATGGTTTCACTAATAACTTTAGCATTAACACCAATTGAAACTCTATCTGTTATTACTTTTGAATATGTCAAAGCTCCTGTCAATAATGAAGGGGAATACATAGCACCTGTACCATCAGGTGCATCAGCAGTTGTGACAGCTATTTGACCAATATCAAAAGTTTTAAAACTAAGTCCAACCGAACCGAGTGATCCTAATGAAGTACTTACAGCAAAGTAAGAAACATTAATATCGGCAAGGTAAGACATATAACTGAACATACCTTCACTTCTAGGAATAATATCCAAACCGGCAGGGTTGTAATAAATAGCTTCCAAACCGGTTAAGTTAGAAACGAAAGCTCCAGCAGTAGCAATTCCTCTAGCTCCAACCGGTACCAATAACTGATCCGCTCCGGTTGTTCCTTTGCGTGCTACATCACCCGCAAAGCCTAAGGTAGAGAAAATTATCATCAAGAATACTACTGTCATTAATCTTCTCATGTTATTAAATCTCCTTTTTAATACTTTAATTTTGGCGGCGGTTAAACATTAACCGCCGCACAATTCGTTAAAATTAGAATCTTTGAATTTGCTTCTGAGGCATAATTATAGAGAATTTAAGAATCTTTTCTCCATAACCAGGCGAACTAACAATTGCTAAGTAGACACCGGAAGCAACTCTCAAACCGGATTCATTATTGAGATCCCATCTTAAGAATGGGCTCGTTTGAGAAGATTTATCAGCAGTTGTCATAGTTCTAATTAACATTCCGGATAATGTATATACCTTTATTGTTACTTCTTCCGGCAAATTAGAGAAGGTAACGAAGGTTTCATCTGGATTGCCATTGTTATAACTGGTAGCCGGATTGTATGCAAACAATGGATTCGGGAATACATTAACTTTATTGAATAATTCTTTCTTCTGATCATCTGAAAGGGCACCCTTAAACTTCGTTGAGAAGGTAAACTTGTCAGCTTCTGTGTATGGGTAAGCAGCAACTGGAATAGTTAAAACATCCCCGGGAGTGTAAAAATCAGTTGTATTTTTCCTTTGAAAGCCAACTACATATAAGGCATCAAACAACTGAGATTTTGCAATATTAGTATCAACTGCGACTCCAGCCGGTGGAGACCAACCACGGTTAATATCGGCCCATACTGTTGAAACACTGAATATTCCACCAGTATATTCTAAGCGACTTCCATCGGCTTTGTAGTCTGAATCGAAAATAATGATTACTTCTGAAGTGCCATTTAAGCTAGTATCAGGGTCCCAAATTCCATCTGGTTTTCCTCCATAACTTTTTCTGGCTTCAATAAAAGCAACTGCTAATTGTCTTTCTTCATTATACTTTTGGTCAACTATCCATGCAGTGAAAGGAACATCCACAAAACCAACCCCAAATTGTCCCAGTGGACCTTTCCCGACTGTATCTGCGGCTGAAATACCTGCAGCATATCTGAACCCACCTAATGGTGCAGTTAAACCTGATCCAATATATCCATTGATATATCGGTATGCTTTACCTGCATTTTCGGCACCAAATCTTAATTCAACTCTCCTCAGTCTATCTGCTTTTGTAATGTTGCTTTTCTTTGGTTGAGCAAAATTCCTTGGAACAGGAATAATTGTATTACTGGGAATGTCACTTCCAACATAATAAGCACCTGTACCGGTTACAGCAGAAAATTTAGTAAACCAAGGAGCTTTAGTTGATTTATAAGTCATATTTGTGAGTGTATCTAATTTAGGCGATACGGGTTTTACCTTTGGGATAATCCCTTCATAAACTACACCAGCATATTTTGTAGTATCAAAATCAAAAGTATCAGAAGAATCGATTAAAACAACATTCTTTGTTGTATTCTTTAATTTCCAGTAAGTACCATAATTCGTTGGATTCTTCTTATTCTTGAATTCGATACTATAGCTATCACCAGTCAAGCCATCATTATTAACGATGACATACTTAACAGCACCACTTGAAGCTCCGGAGAGCATCTCTGCTGATGCTGTTTCATTTGCAGGTGCAAATAAATCTTTACCAAATGTAACAGGGACAATTGCGGTTTCATATTCTTCTAATCCACCACCGGTTGCATCAGCATAATCACCGGCTCTTGTTACACCTGTAACATTAGGAATTCTTGCATCTTTATTAAAGATAACTTTATGATTAAGAGTATAAGTTGTAACTGCAAAGTAATATTCTTTACCTTTAATAAGTGGACCATCTGTAAATGGATCACGATTAATTCTTAATTTAATTCTACCCTTTAACGGATCAGCATAAACAGCAGAATCAAGTTTATTTTCAGGACCAGCTTCGGCTCTTACAAGATCGAGTCCACCATTTCCTGATAATGAGTAATAATTGTTAATTGAATCTTTAAGATCGTAATTTGCTACTTCTTTTAAATTTTCAACGCCTGCTAAACTTGTGAGTTTTGAATTCGTTCTGAAAGCCGTTACGTAATAACCTTGAAATCTTCTGTCTATATCTAAAACTGTATCAATTGCTTGATAACTTACTTGTTCATTTGTTGCCCAAGTTAAGTCAATAAAATTTTCTCCTGTTGCAACTTCAACTCTTACCGGAGAAGGGGGAGGTGGTGAAGGGAAATTAGAATCGAACAGAAGCTGCGCAGTTTTAGAATAATTTTTTGTTATGTTAATTGAGTTAAGTGCATTAGTACCTCTACCAACAACATAAGCTACTACAATATCAACAGGCTGATCTTTCACTAATTGGAAAGGACCGGTATTTGACATCTGACGTTGATCGGTTGGTAAATTATTAATCCACCCAATTGGTGTCACAGGATCACCGGAGTAGAAAAACCTGTTATCAATTAAAGCCGGATTAACACCTCCGACAACCGTTCCGAATGCCCAGGTTGCAGGATCTAATGGGTTACCAAATTTGTCATAACCTAGCATATAATTTCTTGCTTCTTGACGTGTATTTGGATCACCTAAAGTTGGGTGACTCTGCATATAGTGTACAAAAGAAGATAAACCGACATTTTTTGCTCCGGGAATTTTTGCTACTCCCCGAGCTTGTCCTTGCACATTATGTGCTGTATCAATTGCAGTATCGGTACCTGCATCATAGACACCATTCCCGTTTACATCAGTAAAAGTAACTCCGGGAATATATGATATTGGACCTTGGAAGAAGTCAATCAAAAATGCTGGAGGGTTTGCAAGAAATACTCCATCGTCTCCATCATTATAAACATATCCGGCATCTAATCCGGCAGTGTCTACTTTAGGATAACCTGAGAACGATTGGGGAGCATCGCAAGCGACTAAATCGTCTTCATAATCACCCAAATCCGGATCTGCCCAAACACCAAAATAGACAGAGTCAATTACATCTTTAACTTTCCCGGTATTAACAATGCTGTATCGAATAAAAATCATATTACCGACAACCCCTTTAGAATTAAAAGCGAAGACTGTCTGTCTCACATTAATCCCTTGAGGATCCACATCGTTAAATCTTCTTAAAGCAGGATCTGTACCATCATTGTAAACACACCAAACGGTTTCATCGCCAAGAAGATCGGGACGGTCTTCATCTGCATCCCATTTCCCGTTACCGTTTTTATCAGACGGATTATAGACTCCGTCACCATCTCCATCGTAGAAATATGCGCCCAGTGCTACTGCATCTTTCCATTCAGTCCAACTAGCGGCGAAATCGCCATCAGTTTGGCGTAACACGTATAATTGAGCTCGTGAATCATTTCTTCCCGATGCTACCGTCCCCGGTATATAATCCTGAATACGCGATGCAGATGCGACTGCATTAGCCCACATTCTACCGTCGGTAATACCACTCATGAAAAAACCACCGGAGAATAAGAAGACCTTATTATCTAGTTGACCTCCATCTCGACCACCGATTAGAACATCGGCAAGAACACCTTCTCGGTTTAATGGAAGATCAATGTTATTGATAAACATTCTGTATGCGTCACCGGCTTTAAGCAAAGACTTACTTGCTTTAGAGCCGTTTTTGTTCGTCTTATCTCGTTCGGCTAATCCTGTAGTTGTCAAACTAACAGTAATTAACAGAACAAAAAAGATTCGAGTTAACAATAAAAATTTATTTTTCATATTAATTCCCTAATTTAATGATATACTGTCTAATTTAATTAAAGCTGAATTCCGGAGAAATTAACTTTAAGACCAACTTTAATTAATCGTGGAATACCGAAATTGAAGGGATTTCTTTCAAGTGATTCATAGTCATAAGCAAATCCGATACCTCTATCCTGAACAAGTTTCTTTCCTTCCGGTGATGATAAGAACCCTGTTGAATAAGCATCACCTGTAGAACGATAAACTGTAACAGGATTATCGGCGTCAAATACGTTCTCAACCCATACATATGGTGTAACTACCATCTTACCAAATGAGAATGCTTTTTCCACTTTTAAATCTACTTTGAATGAACCTGGTCCATAAGCTGAATTTACATAACCTTTTGTATCACCAAAGTTGGATGTACCGGCTAAGAGATTCTGTGATTGAAGAGGAGTGTATGGACGACCGCTTGCAAAATTAATAAGGATATTTGCACTTGTCATTTCAAAGAAACCTAAATCGCCTTTCGGGACATAAAAATCAACATTAATTACACCTGTGTGTCTCTGATCGAAATCAAGAGGTGCTATAACTTTTGGAATTTCACCTGAGGTGTTTCTAAAAGCTGCAGTAAAAGATGAACTGGTTGAAGAACCTGTTCCTTCAGCTATTGAGTAGGTATAATCGGCTGATAATGAGAAATAACTGATCCTAGATACATCCAATGATAATGCAACACCCTTAACTGTACCAAAATCTGTATTGGTAGGAGTGATGTATCTTAAGGTTTGCCCCTCGGAAACTCGCTGAAAAAATACTGTAGAAGTATTTACTAAACCTTCAGTATTCTTGTAGAAAGCTGTAATGTTCAAAGAAGCTTTATTATCAATAATTTGTCTAAAACCAACTTCATATTGAGTTGTAATTTCACTGTTTATGTGTCCGGTATTTAATGACCAGTTATTGTCAGTGATTAAGAAATTCAGATCATAAATAGTTGTATAAAGTTGATCCAAAGATGGCTGTTGAATAAATTTACCATATTGAGCATGGAATACCGTACTTTCCGTTACTGGAAATCCCAATCCAATTCTGGGCGAGAAATAGACTTCAGCTTCTTTTGTTATGAAATCAGCCGCATCGTAAGCATTTGGATCTCCTTCAGCAAAAGGAAGTTTCGGGTTTTTGATAATTTCTGCTTTTGTATCAAAGTAGTCGAATCTCAAACCGATATTAAGTACCATATCCTCTAGCTCAAAACGGTCTTGAAGATAAGCATAAGCAAACATTGGTTTTTTTGGAGCAAAATCACCATCTTCTACTTTATTTTTTCCGGTAATATCATAACCGAAAGCTGTAGGCTGCATTCTGCGATATTTTTCTTCGACAGGAAGATTTCTAATATTATCAGAAGCTAAACCGCGTGGACCTATAACATATTCTCTGACTGTATTTACATTGAATCCACCGCCAATTTCCATTAGGTGGTCAGATAATTGAGCAGTCAAATCTGCATCAACAGTGAGAGTATTGTTGTTTCGTTTTGAATAACGATTATTTACTCGACCATAATTCGCGAATATGCCGTATTGATCAAAACTGATTAAACCGCCATTATTTGGAAGAGTTACTCCTTGAGCCGCATTTTTAACACTATCGCCATAAGCTTCTAAGTCATCAAACCAAACACCGTCGCCAGATTCTTCATTGAAGATTTTGTAACCGACGTTTAAATTCCAGAATGCATTACTGCTGATATTCTGTGATAACTTACTGCTCAAAGAAAGGTTTTCTCTTTTTGTAAGAGGATTATGAATTGAGTTTGCTTTGGAGTATGTATGAACATAACCTTTAGCATCTCTATTGTTCAAATTTGCACCTAAACGTAAAGAAAAATCACCTAGAACGTGAGTAGTTCTTGCTGTAAAGCGCCAAATCGACGATTCAAGATTTGATTTTTTATCACTTTGATAGCCGATTGATTTTAATTCAACACCTAATGCTCTCGGGTTATTATCAGCATTCCATCCTCTTTCACCTGATAGGAAGAATGTATGATTACTTACACCCGGAAGAAAAGGTCCGCTAAAATTTAATGTATAAAGATTATACCCAAAATCATCTGTGAATGATGAAGTAACTACATCAGTATATAAACCATATAATGGTGAACCTGATTTTGTTGTAACATTGACAATACCTGATTGGGCTTGTCCATATTTTGCTTCATAACCACCGATTTGAAAAGATAATTGATCGATTGCCGAGTTACTAACCTGAGCATAATTTGCTCCGGTATAAACGTCGTTCTGAGGAACACCATCGATAATATAAAGGACTTCTCCGCCACGACCACCGCGAACGTTTATAGAAGCATTACCGTCGGCACCGCCGCTACCTTCTGATTTAACAACACCGGCTTGTAATGATGCTAAGTTCTCAACACCTCTTACAGGAAGTCTGTTAATTTCATCAGCATCAATTACTTTAGTAGTATTTGTTGATTTTGCTTCGAAAAATTTTCGTCCTTCGACTACAATTTCAGGAAGTGTAAAATCTGTACTTAATTCAATATTTAACTCATATGTAATACCAGGTACAATACGAACATTAGCTATAGTTTTAGGTGCATAACCTACATAACTAATTTTTACGTCGTAATTACCGGGTGTAATATTTAGAATAAAATACTCACCGGAAATGTCAGTTGCAGTTCCGAGTGTAGTATTTACTAACAACAAATTCGCCCCGATTAAAGGCTCTCTTGTATCAGCATCAATTACTTTACCACTTAATTTACCAACTCCGGTCTGTGCAAAACCTGGAACGGCAAATACGAATAAAAGTAAAAGATTTATCAGATAAAATGAAACATTTCTTTTCATCTCTTCTCCACCATGTTAATTAATTTGATAAATTTCTGTTAAGTCTGAAGAGAAATTTACTATTGATACATTATTACAATTCAAGTTTACTATAAATAGGGACGGATTCCGTTTTGAGGAATCCGCCCTAATAAAGAGATCATTAAAGCGAGATTACTTCATTAACATCATTTTTTTCGATGATGTAAAGTTTCCTGCTTTAATTGTATAGATATAA
>JAGUXE010000024.1 GCA_020061995.1 Ignavibacteriales bacterium
AGCTTCTGCTATTAAACATTTTTTGCAAAAACTACCACAACACTTATCCCACTCTTTAGAGGTAAATTGATTCCGCAGTTTTGCCATAGAGAGTTTAAAGTTTTTGATTAACTGATAAAAAATCGTATATCAAAATATATTAAACTTGAATGTAAGTATAATCCAAAATATTTCTATTTTTCATAATAATTGAGGTTATCCGATTCTTTTTGGTATTTTGCAACGCAATTTTTAACAACTGAATGATATTAATGGGAAATAAAGAATTTTACCGACTAGCAAAAGCTTACGATATTGCTTTTTCCGATAGAGATTATATAACTGAATGCAGCTTCCTCGAATGGATATTTAATAAACACTCTAACTGTAAATCATTACAAAAAAAATATTTTCTAGAACTAGCCTGCGGTCCTGCCAACCATGCGCGCGAGTTTGCAAATAGAGGCTGGAATTCACTTGGACTTGATCTTTCGGAAGATATGATAGAATATGCCAAACTCAAAGATGAAAACGAAAATCTTTACTGCGAGTATGTTGCTGGTGATATGGTGAATTTTTCTTTAAAGAAAAAAGTTCATCTGGTAACTAATTTAATGGAGAGTATTTCTCACATAACAACAAATGAAAATCTTCTTAAACACTTTCATTCAGTTGCGAGGGTTATGGTTAAAGGTGGAATTTACTTAATCGAAGGAACGCACCCTCGCTATTTCTTCCCTGATGAAGAAGCAAATAGATGGTTAACACAACAGGGTGATTTTAAAGTGGAAATTCAATTTGGTGACCCTTCTGATGAATATGATACTATATCTCAACAGTGGAATGTGACAACAGGATTTAAAATTTGGGAAAATGGTGTGTTGAAAGACAAGAGTGAAAGCAAAAGTTACCATCGTTTTTATTTAGCACAAGAAATGAAATTATTTATAGAACTCTCAAAGCAATTTGATGCTTATTGGTTTTATGGCAATTCTATAATCCCACCACGAGAGCTCGATGATAGCGACGAATCCGACTCTTTCGTAATTGTTCTTCGCAAAAAATAAACTAAGCTATAATTTTTCCGTCAACTACCGGAGTAACGCATATTAGAGGACTCTCCGGAACTTTGAATTTGGTAAATATTTCCTCAAAGAGCATGTATTGTTTCTCATGCTTTTCAAGTTTCGAAAATTTCTTATAGGTCATGTATTGATTTTTATCATCTTGAGGAGAGTCAAAAACATAGGCGGAATCATAATCCTTTGCAGCATTTGATTTAAGAAAAGAAATTTTTTCTTCATCACTTCCTCCTAACTCATATGCTTTTGCTTTAAATGAAGTCACAAAATTATTATCAATGATGATATAAATATTAAGTATTTTTTCCATAATTCCTTAAGCTAAAAAACAACTTTGATTTCTTTTCTAAACGCCCCATTTTTCAGTATGAAATAACTGACACAGCAAGCGAATAAAAAGGCGAATTTACACATAACACTTTCAACCATCCTCCAAAATTCCGGATAAACAATAAACGCTATTATCGATGGAA
The DNA here is from genome assembly GCA_020061995.1 of Ignavibacteriales bacterium. Next base: position 1,535 of record JAGUXE010000024.1, read on the forward strand.
TGACGAAAAGTAAATAGCCGGTCAACAGAATTTGGTTGAAAAACTTCTTTTCAGGGGTTTCTTTATTGAAAACTCCCTTAGTGAAAATAAATAATGTAATGAGAACAGGTATGTAATAGATAAAGCCATATAAATCACCAAAAGGGTAATGATACATCGCATAAAAGAATGAACATCTGACGACTTTAAAAGTTTCAATCATTCCTGAATAATAAAGAAGCAGAGCAATTGCCGGGAGAAATACCAATAAATGGGATTTTGAAAATTTATCGTTTAGAGATAAAGCGAGTATTAATCCCAATGGTGGTAAGAAGGAGATATCAACAAATGCAAGATAAGCGATCATAGGAGATTGTATCATTTGGTTGCAAATGAGAAATTCAATAAACTGATAAGTTGCCAGCACAATCAACATTAAAAATCCAATAATATTTGTGCGGTTTCTGTTTGCGAAGTAGAAAAGATTCAGTATTAATAATACCTCTATGCAGAATAAGAATAACGATAATAACCCGTCAAAATTTACATGAGAAAACATTTTATCCTTTTTGAAATATAAACCCTCTCATAAGAGAGGGTCCTTGAAATTATCTGATTAAGCTTTTGGTCCAATCATTTCTTCAGGTCGTACAACTTCATCAAATTTTTCTGAAGTTAATAATCCGAGCGCAATAACAGCTTCCTTAAGCGTAGTATTTTCCTTGTGTGCTTTCTTTGCAACTTTAGCTGCGTTGTCGTAACCAATGTGGGGATTTAATGAAGTAACAAGCATCAAAGAATTTTCAAGATGTTTTTGTATGTTTAGATTATTTGCCATTATACCCTCAACGCAGTGGTCTGTGAAACTGTCGCACGAATCGGCAATAAGTTTTATTGATTGAAGCACGTTATAAATAATTACCGGTTTGAAAACATTCAGTTCAAAATTTCCCATTGCTCCACCAAAATTAACAGCAACATCATTTCCGAATACTTGAGCGCAAACCATCGTCATAGCTTCTGATTGAGTGGGATTAACTTTCCCGGGCATAATTGAACTTCCCGGTTCATTTTCAGGAAGACTTAATTCACCAATACCACATCTAGGACCTGAACCAAGCCATCTCACATCGTTTGCAATTTTCATTAAAGAAGCCGCTAATGTTTTTAACACTCCATGAAATTCTACTAAAGCATCGTGAGTGGCAAGAGCTTCAAATTTATTTCTTGCAGTAATAAATTTTTTTCCTGTAAGTTCAGCAATTTTTGCTGCTGACTTGACAGCAAATTCGGGATGAGTATTTAAACCGGTTCCGACTGCTGTGCCGCCTAAAGCTAATTCATAAAGTCTGGGAAGAGCTGCATCAATTCTTTCAAGTCCATTTGTTAATTGCTGTGTGTAACCAGAAAATTCCTGACCAAGAGTAAGAGGTGTTGCATCCATTAGGTGCGTACGCCCAATTTTGATAATGTCTTTAAATTCAATAGCTTTTTTATCAAGAGCATCTCTCAACTTTTTAACCATCGGGATTAGCTCCGCATGAATTTCTTCAACAGCTGCAATGTGCATTGCAGTTGGGAAAGTATCATTTGAAGATTGAGCTTTGTTTACATCATCATTAGGATGAATCGGTTTTTTACTTCCCATTACTCCACCGGCAATTTCAATAGCTCGATTTGAAATTACTTCATTCACATTCATATTTGATTGTGTACCACTACCGGTTTGCCAAACAACAAGAGGGAAATGTTCTTCGAGTGTACCTTCAATAACTTCATCAGCTGCCTGAACGATTAGTTCAGCTTTTTCAGCTGAAAGAATTCCGAGTTCTTTATTGGTGAGTGCAGCAGCTTTTTTAAGAATGCCAAAAGCTCTGATTAAGGGTTTAGGCATTCGTTCCCCGCCTATTTTGAAATTCATTAAAGAGCGGGCAGTTTGTGCTCCATAATATTTATCTGAGGGAACCTGAATTTCCCCCATTGTATCGGTTTCGATTCTGAAGCTCATAAAATTTCTCCTCTATTTGATAATATAATTATGTTTCAAATTTAGGTTTTTCTTTAAGAAATCGAAAGGAGAGTTTTACTATAATTACTCGGGAAAATATCCTATTCAGATTTCGGACTTTGCTAGAATGAAGTTGCATATGACAAATTCATCAAAATCTTTTGACACCAAGATATTTAAGAGATCTTCAAATTCCCTCTTCTACCGATTCTCCTTTGTCGAGTGGTTAATAAGCATTATTTTTAACTCATCATTTATTAATTGTTTTGGCTTTATCGTATTGAAAAAACCTCTTAAAATCTTCGGAGAATTTTATGCAAAATGATTCTTTATTACAATCAAAATCTCTTATAGAAAAATACAAGATTGAATTTATTGATTTAAAATGTATCGACTTGCAAGGAAAACTGCATCATATAACTCTTCCTTATGATGATGGAATTCTTGAAAAACTTCTTAATGAAGGAGTTGGATTTGACGGCTCCAGTTATGGTTTCCGCAAAGTTGAAAATAGTGATATGATTCTTATCCCTGATCTTTCAACCGCTTGTTTAGATCAATTTAGAGATGCCCCTACATTAAGTTTTTATGCACACATTGCTCTTACTGATAAAGAGCATTCACCTTTTTCGCAAGACGGAAGATATATTGCAAAACGGGCTGAAGAGTTATTGAAAGAATATACGGGTGCCGATACATCATTGTGGGGACCTGAATTTGAATTCTATATCTTCAAAAAAGTAAGATTTGATACCCGCACTTCATCTGCATTTTATGAGGTTGAACATGCAGAAGAGTTTTACACTAATGCTTATCACGCAGCAAATCCTTTTGATGTTTATGACGATTTTCGAGATACAGCATGTAAGGTTCTGCAACAGTTCGGTGTAAAAGTTAAGTATCATCATCATGAAGTTGGTGAACGCGGACAACAAGAAATTGAAACTTATTTCAGCGATTTACTTCAAACTGCTGATAATATAGTTACTGTAAAGTATGCCTTGTTTAACCTTGCACGTAAGAATGATATTTTCATCACCTTTATGCCTAAACCGATGTATCATCAAGCCGGAAACGGAATGCATCTTCATTTATACTTAACAAAAAATGGAAAGAATGCTTTCTACCAAGAAGGTGAATATGGAAATATTAATGAACTCGGTAGATTTTTTATCGGTGGATTATTAAAACATGGACCGGCACTCGCAGCTTTTACAAATCCAAGTACAAATTCATTTAAAAGATTAGTCCCCGGATTTGAAGCTCCGGTTGCTCTAACTTATGGACAAGGAAATAGAGCCTCCGCCATTAGAATTCCAAAATATGTTATTAATCCGGAAGAAACACGATTCGAGTATCGCCCACCTGATGCAACAGCAAATCCTTATCTCTGTTTATCAGCTATGTTATTAGCCGGAATTGACGGAGTTGTGAAGAAGATTGATCCTGTTAAAGAAGGATTTGGTCCTATAGACAGAAATTTTTTAGAAGATCCGAAAGATGAGCATATTCATTTTCTCCCTCGTAATTTAACCGAAGCCCTAGATGCGCTTGAAGTTGATAATGAATTTTTACGTTTAGGCGGATTATTTACTGATGAACTTTTGCAGCAATGGGTAAATCTAAAAAAGAAGGAGATAAAAGCAATAGGAACAATGCCGCATCCCTTCGAATATACGATGTACTTTAATTTGTAGTAAAAAAAAGAGCCTTGCAATCGCAAGGCTCTTTTACTTAATAATTCTTTCTATTTCATTATAACAAATTTCTTTGTCGATTTAAATTCCCCGGAACTTAGTTCATAAAGATATACTCCAGTGGAAAAACTACTCCCGTCAAATTTAGTTTTATAACTTCCGGCTTTCTTTTCTTCGTTAATAATGAGAGCAACTTCTCTTCCAAGAAGATCATAAACTTTTAATGTAACAAATCCATCTTTAGCAATTTGCCAATTGATTGTTGTGAGAGGATTGAACGGATTCGGATAGTTTTGCTCTAATGAATAATTAAAATCATTTTCAAAATTAATTGAAATCGGACCATGAACTTTCACGGTTCCATCAAAATCAACTTGTACTAAGCGATAACTATTTTGTCCGTTTAATGGTGTGGCATCTGTAAATGTATACGGAGTCAATTCATTCGTCGTTCCTTTTCCGGATATAAAAGCTAATTTACTCCATGAAAGATTTTGTGCATCTTTGCTTTGTTTTTCAATCGTGAAGCCTTTATTATTCAATTCGGAACCGGTAATCCAATTAATCACGATGCTCGCATCGTTCTTTTCAGCATTGAATGAAATTAATTCAACCGGTACCAAATTAAAAGTCGATATTTTAATATCATCAACATACCAACCATCTCTTACTTCAGAGGCATCTGTTTTTAAAAGGAATCTTAGAAGAATTGTTTGTCCAATGTATGGAGTTAAATCAATATTTTCATTAACCCAAGTTGATTGAACTCCATCATATAACGGTTGATTTGCAGGCTGAAATGATCCGGTGCCTAAGTTAGTATACTGTCCGGCAAGCGGCGTCCAGGTACTACCGTTATTTGTTGAAATCAATACTTGTCCGTAATCCCAATCGTTTTCAATGTTCCATTGAGTTGAAAATTCCAAAGAGGCACCAAGCATATTGGTTAAATTTATTGGCGTTATTGATGTCATCGTTAGAGTTGAATTATTTGCATAATTTCCAACGGGGGAATCTGTAAAAGATGAAGGAGCTGAGACAAATTTTGAGGTTGTAATTCCCCATGTACCACTCACTGTCCAATTCGAAATTGTGGTAGCGTTATCATTAAATGCTAAACCGTTATTTGCAACATAATATTGGAAAAATGATGTCGGAGGAGTAGACCCCGGTGGATTATATCCGCTCCCCCCCTTCGGTAATGTTGTTACAATTGAGGATGAAGAATCCTGTGCTGCTAAATAATACTGAACGATCGTGCCTAATTGTTGTCCGGGCAAAACAAAACTCCATGTTTCACTTCCTTTAGCAGGAGTTCCTGTCACAGATTGAAATGATGAAAACCCTGTCCCGGTATTTGTACGATAATACAATTTCGGAGCTAAATTTCCGGTAGCTATTTTCAATCCGGTTTGAATAAATGCACTAATCGGAATTACATCTGTATTCGGAGAAGAACTAACAGGCGAGTGTTGAATTTCTAAAAATCGCAGAACCAAATCAGCCAAAGTTCCTAACGCAAGTTTCACGGATTTTTCAAAATAAGGAATATTAAAATGAGTAATCAGATCATTTACAGTGTGGTAATATGCATGAAAATCATTCTCATCTTCAATAAGAAGAATAGCTCCATAGCCATGTGTCCAGAAAGAAGCATGATCACTGTACGTGCTACCAGGGCTTTTTATAACAAGTGTAAGATTAATCCCATATTGAGAATTAAGCTCAACCATTTTATCTTTTATTTGAGTAGAATTTCCTGCCGTTGGGCGTGAATGAATATTTGCAACTCCATCATTATTGCTGTCCCAGGCAACCATATCTAAATTTATTACACCAAGTATTGAATCACCAGCATTAGCAGCCTGTTGTGCATAATATTTGCTTCCGATTAGTCCTTGTTCTTCTTCATCCCATAAAGCATAAATTATTGTGAAAGGAAAAGAATAATTTGAGAAGATTCTTGCAGCCTCAATAACTGCCGCAGTTCCGCTTGCGTTATCATCGGCACCAGGAGCAAGAGCACCGTTCGGCATTGAATCATAATGCCCACAAATTATAAATTTTTTATTTGGAAATTCTGTTCCGGTTTGAACAGCATAAATATTTCTCCCTGTTGAACTGAAAACCTGATTAGTTACTGTTAATCCGTATGAATTCAGTTTTTGCATCAGATAATTTGCGGCTTGATCATTCCCTGGATAATTTTTATTTCTGGATGCAATTGTAATCTGTTGACCATTGACAGTTACAGGAGTAGCTCCTGATAATTCTCTCACATATTTCATTAAAGAATCAATTTTGGTCTCATTTATTATATTTTGAATAATAGAATTTGACTGCGCAAATATTGAATAGCTAAATAAAAAGGTAAGAAGAAAAGAACGTAAAACTGATTTCATACTAACTCCCGCTGAAAAAATAAAATATATGTTAGTAAACTTAACTATTTATAGAATGAGATGCATTCCAACTCAAATAAAGTTAATTCAAGTTTTATGTGGATGCAGATTTATTGTATTTCAAATCTCATATTAGTATTTTGAAATGCTTTAAATAAAATTTCTTACAACGAGCAATTGTTGGTTTTATGTTGTAGTGTAAATTGAGTTTGAATACAAAAACATTAATTATTTTAACAGTTAAGAGAGAGAGCATGTTAGAACTTCAAAGAACGATTGTAAACCCTGTTTCAATGTCAGGCATTGGACTGCATACCGGTACATCATGTACGATGACCTTCAAACCTGCTCCGATAAATCATGGAATTAAATTTGTTAGAACAGATTTAGGTGGGAATCCTGAAATACCTGCTATATGTGATTACGTTGTTGATATTTCACGCGGGACTACACTTGGTATCGGTGAAGCTAAAGTCTATACTGTGGAACATGTATTAGCCGCAGTTGTTGGGTTACAAATTGACAATTTGATTATCGAACTTGATGGTATTGAACCTCCAATAGGTGATGGAAGTGCTCTCCCTTATGTTGAAAAATTAATTGAAGCCGAATTCGAACAACAAGATGCACCTAAAGATTATCTCATAATTGATGAAACAGTGATGTATCATAACGAGGATAATCAAATTGACATCGTTGCATTACCATTGGACTCTTATCGAATCACTGTAATGGTTGATTATCAAAATCCGGCTTTGGGTAGTCAACACACAGGTATGTTTGACCTTGAAAAAGAATTTGTTTCAGAATTTGCTCCGGCACGTACTTTCTGTTTTCTTAGTGAAGTAGAACAATTGGCTAATTCCGGCTTAATTAAAGGTGGAGATCTTGATAATGCCGTTGTGATTGTTGATAAAAAATATTCAGACAGTGAATTAGAAAATCTTACTGAAAAATTAAGCATAGATAAGAAAGTCACACTCGGTGAA
>JAGUXE010000269.1 GCA_020061995.1 Ignavibacteriales bacterium
GAAATTTAATAACGGTAAAAGATGGCATGACAATACCTTCCCAACCCGGAGAAAATGCTGTATTGACAATTAACCGACTCTATCAATCTATTCTTGAAGAGGAATTAAATAAGGGGTTACATCAATTCGGCGGAGCATACGCACTCGGTATATTGATGAATCCCAATACCGGTGAAATTATCGCATTGTCTAATCAATTAGATTACAACCTTAATCATTATAATGCTTATAGTGATTCGATAAGGCGTAATAAGGCTTTGACTGATACCTATGAACCGGGTTCCACTTTCAAATCTATTGCGATGTCGGTATTCCTCGATAAGAAAATTTGCACTGAAAATGATTTAGTAAATGGCGAGAATGGTACATATCAATTCAAAAGGATTAAGATAAGAGATTCTCACCCAGAAGGTTTGATGAAGGTGAAAGAAGTATTTGCTAAATCAAGTAATATTGGTATGGCGAAACTTTCACAGAAAATTGATGATGAAGAATTCTTCTTAGCTGTTCGTTCTTTTGGTTTCGGCAATAATTCAAATATATCATTGCCGGGAGAGGTTAAAGGGAAATTAAAAAATCCATTAGAATGGTCTGCATATTCGAAATCATCACTCTCATTCGGTTATGAAGTCGCGGTTACACCAATACAACTGATAACGGCTTATGCTGCAATAATAAACGGTGGAATTTTGTATCAACCGCAGATAATCAAAGAGATCAAAAATCATAACGGTGATGTAGTTAAAAGTTTTGAACCAAAAGAAATTCGAAGAGTAATCCAATCCTCTACATCACAAAAAATGAGAGAGTTTTTAGAAGCAGCAGTTTTAGATGGGACTGGCAAAAAAGCAAATCTAAATGGAATTACAATTGGCGGTAAAACGGGGACATCAAGAAAGTTGGTGGATGGAAAATATTCACAACAATTTTATAACGCATCATTTGTAGGCTTTTTCCCTGTTGAAAATCCGCAGTATGTGATGCTCATACTTGTAAACTCTCCAACTCAAAGCAGTTATTACGGCGGGGATGTTGCTGCACCAATCTTCAAAAAGGTTACCGAGAGAATAATAACCTTGGATGAGTTTTTATGGCACTATCGTTCATCATCATCTGAAAAAGATATTGACTTAGTTTATGCTTCCAATTCAACAAGTTTAACCGGATCAGAAAATGTAGCTTCAAGAGATATAACTTATACTAAAATTAATCGCAAGGAAATGCCCAACCTAATAAATCTTGATATGCGTGAAGCTCTTAAAATATTGTCTCAACTTAATTTAGAATATGAGGTATCGGGAAGCGGAAAAGTTATTGATCAATCAATTGTTCCGGGCACACGGATTTCTTCAAAAAATAAATGTAAAATCAAATTTTCAGAAAACTTAAATATAGCAGCAACTTTATATTAATGATATTAACTGAATTATTAAATATTTCGAATTGTGTGAAAGTATATGGAAGCATCAAGAATATTGATGTTTCCGGGATTTTTTATGATTCACGCAAAGTTGTTAAAGACTCAGTATTTGTTGCAATTAAAGGATATTCAACTGATGGGCATAATTTTGTAGCTGATGTTTTGCAGAAAGAAGTCGCCGCAATTATCGTTGAAGATGCGGATTCAATTAAGTCAATCGAAATTGATGATACTTTTCCTGCTATTGTTGTTGTAAATGATTCAAGAAAAGCACTTGCGGAATTATCAAAACATTTTTTTTATGATCCTTCTAGCAAACTTCAATTGATTGGAGTTACCGGAACAAATGGAAAAACTACGACTACCTATCTTCTTAAATCCATTTTCGAAAATTCCAAGGGAAAAACCGGTGTTATCGGAACTATTGCCAATCTGATTGGCGATATTAAAATAGAAACCGAAATGACTACCCCCGAATCGGTTGAACTTAATTTGCTTTTGAACGAAATGTATGAGCAGGGATGCACATCGGTTGCTATGGAAGTTTCATCTCATTCACTGCATCTAAAAAGAGTCCATGGTCTTAATTATTCAGCGGCAATTTTTACAAACTTAACTTCTGAACATTTAGATTTTCACAAAACTCTTGACAGTTATCTAAATTCAAAAAAAATACTTTTTGACGGTTTGAATGTAAATAGTTTTTGCATTTTTAATTGTGATGATGAATATGCAGCACAAATTGTAAAAGATTCTAAGGCTAAAAAAATCGCATTTGGAACTAATGCAAATTCAGATTTTAGAATAATGGATATTGAATTTGATTTATCCGGAACATCATTTAATCTTAAACATGATGAAAAGATTTTCCAAATAAAGACATCATTGGTCGGTGGATTTAATGCTTACAATGTAGCAGGTGCTTTTGTTGCCGCTTATATGCTGGGATTGAATTCCGATTCAATAATAGAGGGCATCTTAAAAGCCCCACAAGTACCGGGTAGATTTGAAGTTATTAGTTCTGAGGATAAAAAAGTTATTATCGATTTTGCGCATACTTCCGATAGTCTTGAGAAAACTCTACTTAATATTCGAGAAATTATCGGTAGCACACGCCCCATTTATACAGTTATGGGCTGTGGTGGTGATCGAGATCGTGGCAAGCGTCCGGTGATGGGAAAGATCGCATCATCATTGAGTGATAAAGTAATCGTGACAAATGATAATCCTCGTACAGAAAATGAAGATGAAATTATTAATGACATCTTGTCTGGTATAACAACACAAAATTATCTAGTTGTTAAAAACCGTGAAACGGCTATTAATTATTCTATTAAACAATCTCCCACAAATGCTGTGATACTTATAGCTGGTAAAGGGCATGAAGATTATCAAATAATTGGGAAAACAAAATTTCATCTTTCAGATAAAGAGATAGCATTGAAAGTCCTTTCAGAAATGCAACTTGAGGAGAAAACATAATAGTGACTAAGTTGTCTATAAATTTAATTGATTTATTCAATCTAAACGACGCAGAGTTGTTTGAGCCACATTTGATAAGCGAATATAATCATGTCACGATTGATTCCCGCAAAGTGGGAAAAGATTCACTATTCATTGCAATAAATGGGAATAAATTTGATGGACATAAATTTATAAATGAAGCTGTTAAAAAAGGGGCAGCTGCAGTTGTTATTGAAAAAAGGCAATTGAAAAATTTTAACAACCTGAATGTTCCTATTGTTACTGTTAAAAATACGACTATTGCACTCGGTGAGATTGCTGCTATTTGGAGAAATAAATTGAAAGCAAAAATTATTTGTATAACCGGAAGCAGCGGCAAAACAACGACTAAAGAAATTTTAATTTCCTTACTGAAGTCGAAGTATAAAGTAACCGGGACAGTCTTGAATAATAATAACCATATTGGAGTTCCATTAACTCTTCTTGCCGCGCATACAGACGATGATTTTGTTGTTCTTGAAGCCGGAACAAATCACTTTGGTGAAATTGATTACACAACGAAAATATCAAATCCTGATTATTCAATCATCACAAATATCGGTGCGTCTCATTTAGCATTTTTCAAATCAAAAGCAGGTGTACTTAAAGAGAAAGAATATTTATTTAAGAATACAAAAAAGAACGGAAAGATTTTCATAAATGCTGATGACCCGCTACTTGTAAAGTTGAAATCTAAATATGCAAATAGTGCAACATTTGGATTTTCTGATAAAGCAGATATTAAGGGAAAAGTTATTAATATTCATGATGATGGAAGATGTTTGTTAAATATTCGAAGCAATCGTTATAGCTTTCAAACATTAGTTCCGGTTTATGGCATTCAGAATGCAAAAAATCTTTTGGCTGCTTCGGCTATTGCTATTTCTGTTGGATTAAATAAAAATTATTTATCAGAAGCAGTTCAATCGCTCAAAGCACCAAAGCAAAGACTTAACGTAATCCATTTCAAAAAACAAATTTTAATTGATGATACATATAATGCCAATCCTGAATCCATGAAAGCATCGATAGAATTGGTCGGAAACATTTCAAAATATTCTCAAAAGATATTAATTCTTGGGGATATGTTTGAACTCGGTGAAAAAAGTGAAGAAATGCATCGTGCATTATCGATTGTTATTAAGAAGTATAAAATTTCAAATACCTTGTTAATCGGAAATAATATGAAATACTTAAACGAGGAACTTCAAGCAAAAGGAATAGACTCAAAGTATTTTAGAACAAGACCTTCACTGGAAAAATATTTACAAAAATTTAATTATGATGATAGCACAGTTATGATTAAAGGTTCACGTGGTATGAAGATGGAAGAATTTGTCAAAATAGTTAGTGAAAGATTAGCCTAAAATGTTATACTATCTATTTGATTATATAAACACAAAGTTTGATCCTCCGGGATTTGATATCTTCAGGTTTTTAACTTTTAGATCTGCTTTGGCAGCTATTACAGCAATGATTTTGTCGCTTTATATAGGTCCCAAGGTAATCCTCTATTTGCAAAAAAAACAAATCGGAGAAGCAAAAAAAGCTGATGGTCCAAAAAATCATTGGTCAAAAGCAGGTACACCAACGATGGGAGGATTAATTATTCTCTTTTCTGTGGTAGTTCCCGTTTTGCTGTGGGGAGATGTAGTAAGTATTTACATTATTATGATTTTATCAGGTACTGTTCTGCTTGGAGCGGTAGGTTTTCTAGATGATTATTTAAAAGTTGTGAAGAAATTGCCAAACGGTTTAATTGCTCGTTATAAATTATTGGGGCAAGTTGTTGTAGGAACAATCGTTGGTTCAATGATTTATTTCTTTCCTACACTTTTCTCACAAAATTTCGAATCTATAAGTACACTAACAACAGTTCCGTTCTTTAAGAATGTAAATTTGGATTTGTCATATTTATATATTCCAATGGTGGTATTTATTGTGACTGCTACTTCTAATGCAGTTAATCTAACTGATGGACTTGACGGGTTATCTATAGGTGTAACAACAATCGTAATGTTGGCATTAGCTGTGCTTGCTTATATGAGTGGCAATACCATATACGCCAAATATTTAAATATTATTTTTCTTCCGGGAACGGGAGAACTTACAGTTTTTATAGCGGCTCTTATCGGTGCAGGATTAGGATTTTTATGGTTCAATTTTTATCCTGCACAAATATTTATGGGCGATACCGGCTCTTTGGCTTTGGGTGGAGCTTTTGGAATTTTAGCTGTTCTTATCAAAAAAGAATTACTGATACCAATACTTGGTGGAGTATTCTTTATGGAAACAGTTTCTGTAATTATCCAAAGATTATACTTTAAGTATACCAAAAAAAAATATGGTGAAGGAAGACGTGTTTTTAAAATGGCTCCCATTCATCACCATTTTGAAGTGCTTGGTTGGCCGGAACCCAAAATAGTAATGAGATTTTATATAATAGCAATAATACTAGCGATAGTAAGTTTAGCATCATTCAAATTAAGATAGATGGAATTAAAGTGATAAATAGCGGAACAAGAGTAACAGTCTTAGGAGCAGCCAGAAGCGGTATCGCTGCGGCGAAGTTACTTCTACGACGTAATGCTTTACCGTTTGTCAGTGACATTTATTCAGAAGATAAATTTGGTGATGTACTTCATCAATTAAAAGAAGCGGGAATTAAATACGAATTCGGAAAGCATTCTGATGAAGTGTTTAAAGCAAACTTCGTAATTATTAGTCCGGGAGTTCCAACTAATTCGGAAATTGTAAAAAAAATTCAAGAGAAAAACGTAAGGATAATCAGCGAACTGGAATTCGCTGCATCTTTGTGTAAAGCTACGCTAATTGCAATCACAGGTACAAACGGGAAAACTACTACTACATCATTAATGGATCATGTGTTAAAAACATCTAATAAAAGTTCACATTCGGCAGGAAATATTGGATTGGCGTTGTCTGAAATAGCTAACGACTTGAACCAAGATGAATATGTGGCTTTGGAAGTTTCAAGTTTTCAACTCGATTTTATTGAAAACTTTAAGCCAAAAATTGCTATGATATTAAACATAACGCCTGATCATCTGAACCGTTATGATAATGATTTCAGAAAGTATGCGGAATCAAAAATCAAAATATTTTCAAATCAAGATGAGAATGACTATTCAATCATTAATGAAGATGATGAGAATTTATCCGGAATACAAAAATATGCAGTATCAAATGTTTTTTCTTTTTCCTTAAAAAGTGAAATCTCAAATGGAGCATATTTTAAGGATTCAAATATTATCTATGTTGAAAATGGAATTGAAAAATTCAGATGCTCTACCGATGATATTTCTTTGAAGGGTGAACATAATTATGCCAACACGATGGCGGTTATTATTGCCTCAAAAATATTGGGATTAGAAAACTCAGCTATTATTGCTGCTTTAAAATCATTTAAAGGAGTTGAACATCGCTTAGAATTCGTTCGTGATGTTGATGGTGTTAAGTTTTTTAACGATTCAAAAGCTACCAATGTTGATTCGGTTTGGTATGCACTACGAAGTTTTGAGCAACCAATATTTCTGATACTTGGTGGACTAGATAAAGGAAATGATTATTCAAAAATTGAAAGTTTAGTTGTCGATAAAGTAAAAAAAATCTATGCAATCGGTTCTTCAGCAGAAATTGTATTCAAATACTTTCACAAAAAAATTAAAGTAGAAATTAAGTCTTCACTCGAAGAATCGGTTTTGACTGCAAACAAAGAAACAAATAATGGCGATATTGTTTTGCTTTCACCCGCTTGTGCAAGTTTCGATATGTTTAAAAATTTTGAACATCGCGGGGAGATATTTAAAAAAGCAGTGGAGTCGCTTTAAATGAAAAAATTGTCAATCTCCATTTTTTTTGGTGCATTTATACTCATACTATTAGGGCTTTACTTAGTTATGAGCGCAAGCAGTACGTATAGTGATGCTAAATTTGACAACCAGTTTTATATGTTCAATAGTCATTTATTTAAGGCTTTCCTTGCGGTGGGTTTTTTAGTTTTGTTTTCATTTTTACCTTATGAGTATTATAAAACCTATAGCAAATCTTTGATGATTATAATAATTGCAATCTTATTTGTAACATTAATCATTTCAGCATCTGTTAAGGGTGGAAGAAGATGGATTGACCTGGGATTTATAAATTTTCAACCTGCTGAATTGGCAAAATTGTTTTTATTTATACATCTCGCAGCGTTAATTGAGAGTAAAGGGGATGATATAAGAAAATACAAGGATGGTTTTCGATATGCTTTAATCTGGATATTGATTACATGTGGATTGATATTGGCTCAACCAAATGTTAGTAATGCGAGTTTATTGTTATTGGTTGCAATGACGATTCTATTTATAGGTGGTGCAAAATTTTCACACATCTTTGTTTCACTCTTTTTAAGTGGGATGATCGCAGGTGGGGTTGCCATGTTGTTCACTCATTCGAGGGGCAGAATCCTCACATTTATTAACAGTATGCAACATGGCGGACAAATTAATGACCAAGTTAGACAAGCATTATTAGGACTAGGAAGTGGTGGTATTTGGGGTGTTGGTTTTGGACATAGTAGTCAGCGGAATCTTTTTCTTCCTGAAGCGTATGGTGATTTTATTTTTGCTATACTAGGGGAAGAGCGTGGTTTTATTGGTGCAAGTGTTGTGTTGTTTATTTATTTGGCACTTTTTATTTGTGGAATTATAATTGCAAAAAATGCTAAAGATAAATTTGGACAGCTGCTCGGGACAGGTATTTCACTTTCTTTTATTATATATGCACTAGTAAACACCGCTGTAGCATCAGGATTAATTCCAACAACCGGTTTACCTTTACCTTTTATTAGTTACGGTGGTTCTTCATTAATAATAATAAGTGTATCAATCGGAATATTAATAAATATTGGTTTGAGTAATATCGAAGAAGTTGTTCCCAATTTAGAAGAGGTTGCAAAGACTTGATTAATCAAAACCCATATCGCATTCTTTTTGCAGGAGGCGGAACCGGCGGGCATCTTTTCCCAGCTATAGCTGTTGCTCAAAAAATTCGTGAAATCAAACCCGAAGCCGATATCTTATTTGTTGGAACAAAAACTAAAATTGAAGGAAAAGTTGTTCCAGAATCCGGTTTTAATTTTCGATCAATTTGGATAAAGGGATTTTCAAGAAAATTTAATCTTGAGAATATCTTATTCCCATTGAAATTGTTTGTAAGTATTATTCAATCTTTATTAATAAGTATAAAATTTAAACCGACAGTTTCGGTTGGTTCAGGTGGATATGTTTCGGGTCCCGCTTTGTGGGCAGCAAATTTGTTGGGCTCTAAGTTAGTCTTGCTAGAACAAAATAGTTTTCCGGGGAAAACAACTAAATTGCTAGAAAAATATGCACGAGAAATTCATTTGAGTTTTGAAAGTTCATTGAAGCATTTTCAAAATAAAGATAAATGTTTTGTAACCGGGAATCCGGTTCGTGTAGACATAAAATTATTTGACAAAAAGAAAGCACTAGAACACTTCGGTTTTTCCGAAACAAAAAAAACTGTAGCAATTATTGGTGGAAGTCTGGGTGCAAAATCGTTAAATGAAATTGTAGCTTCAACATTGAGTGAATTATTAAAAAATGATATTCAAATTATTTGGCAAGCAGGCAACAACTATTTAACCGATTATAAAAAGTATGAATCAGATCAAGTTAAGTTATTCTCTTTTATTGATGATATGGCTAAGGTCTATTCGGCTGCGGATCTTATTATAGCTCGAGCAGGAGCAACGACAATTGCAGAAATTACAACATTGGGTTTGGCGTCATTATTAATACCATCTCCAAATGTTGCTGAAAATCATCAGTATTATAATGCAAAATCATTATCTGATCAAAATGCGGCAATTCTTTTAGAAGATAAATGTTTAATGGAAGAGTTCTTAATCAAAGTTATAAGTATTTTAAATGATGAAGGCGGTTTAGCAGCACTAAGAGCTAACAGTAAAAAATTAGGTAAATCAGATGCAACTGAAGTAATTGCTAAACGAGTAATTTCTTTAGCCGAAGCAAATTAAGGATTATAGATGTTCAAGAATATTAAAAAAGTACATTTTGTAGGAATTGGTGGAATCGGAATGAGTGGTATTGCTGAAATACTTCTGAATCAAGGATTTGAGATTTCAGGTTCCGATCGAAATTTGTCTGATATTACTAAAAGATTGAGTGATCTTGGTATTAAAATTTATGAAGGACATATTCCTGAAAACGTTAAAGATATTGATGTTCTTGTCTATTCATCTGCAGTGAGTTTAGATAATCCGGAAGTTCAAGCAGCAATTGGAAGAAAAATTCCAATAATCAAGCGTGCAGAAATGCTTGCTGAGTGTATGAGAATGAAATACGGAATTGGAATCGCAGGGACACACGGAAAAACGACAACAACTTCAATGGTTGGACTTGTTTTAACTGAAGCCGGAATTGACCCTACAATTATTGTTGGAGGTAAGTTAAGCAGTCTTGGTGGAACAAATGCTCGACTTGGCAATGGAGAGTTTATTGTAGTAGAAGCAGATGAATTTGATAGGACATTTTTAAAATTAACCCCAACAATTGCGGCAATTACAACACTCGAAAAAGAGCATCTGGATACATATTCAGATTTGGAGGATATAAAATCGGCATTTATTGAATTTGCAAATAAAGTCCCTTTCTATGGTTTTGTAACAATATGCTTGGATGAACCTGCATTGCAGGACATCTTGCCGCAAATTAATAAGAAGGTAATAACTTACGGAGTTTCTCCACAAGCTGATGTACGTGCATTTAATATTATTCATAATGAATTTAGCAGTAAGTACAATATCAATTATAAAGGGGAAGTTCTCGGGGAAATTATTCTTAAAATACCCGGATTACATAATGTCAAAAATTCATTGGTAGCTGTTTGCATTGCTATGGAGCTTGACATACCATTTAAAACAATAAAGAAAGCACTAGAGACATTCAGTGGTGTTTACAGAAGATTTGAAGTTAAGTATGATAAAGAGATTATGGTAGTTGATGATTATGCTCATCACCCGACAGAGACATCTGCTACGCTTTCCGGGATACGCTCCGGTTGGAACAGAAGATTAGTCGCAGTATTTCAACCACATTTATACTCGAGGACCAGAGACTTTTATCAAGAATTTGGTAGATCATTTTTAAATTCTGATGTTTTTGTTTGTACCGATGTTTATCCTGCAAGAGAATTACCTATAGAAGGTATAACAGGAGAAATAATTAGTGAGGCGGCAAAGAAATTTGGACATAAAAATGTGATCTATGTTAAAGACAAAAACGAATTACCATCGGTCTTGTTCGAGATAATGAAACCCGGAGATATATTCGTAACAATGGGTGCAGGTGATATCTGGAAATTTGGTGAAAAGTTAATCGAACTAATAAAAAGTTAAAAAAAATGCAAAAGAAAGATAAAATAATTGGTATCACTCTCTTTTCTGTTTTAACTTGCATACTTGTTTTTTTAAGTTTTTTTCAATCAAAAAAAAATAGTAATGATTATATAAAAAAGGTCATTGTTGACGGTAATCAACTACTTAGCCAAACTGATTATTTAACAATTGCTGGATTTGATGTTCTTAATGTAACTGATAGTTTAACTCTAAGATTAGTTAAAGAAAGATTTGAAACTAACCCTTACATTCAATCTGTTTCGCTTGAACTTAAGGCAGATAATACAGTAGAAGTTTCGGTGACTGAAAAAGATATTCAAGCAGCAATTAATATTGAAGGAAAGAATTTTCTAATCACCAATAAATTTGAAGTATTAAGTATTCAGCCTAATACTCAGAAAGTTGATTTTCCGGTAATAACAAATTCTTCTTTGACAAATTTTTCGATAAACAAAATTGCAGAAAGTGTGGATATTAAATCAGCTTTCAAGATGATTGATGCTTCTAAACAAATAGACCAAGATTTTGCAAAGATGATTTCAGAAATCAATCTTAGAAACGGAAATGAAGCAGTTATTTATCTAAACGGGTTAGATCCCATAGTATTAATTGGCAAAAATGAAGAAGTTAAAAAAATTTATGTACTATATGAGTTGCTTAAACAAAATAACAAGACTATTTCGATGGTAAAATCAGCCTCATACATTGATTTGAGATACTCTGAGAATCTTTTTTTAGGATTGATGCAACTCACAGGAATATGATGATGAAAAATAACATTGTGGCAGGATTAGATTTAGGGACAACGAAGGTTTGTGCAGTTATAGCTGAACAGTTGGAGAATGATCAATACAAAGTTCTTGGTTTTGGAGTTGCTCCTTCAGAAGGCTTAAGTAAAGGTTTGGTTGCAAATATTACTAAAACAGCAGAAGCAATTCAAAGTGCTATTGCTATTGCTTCAAATCGTGCCGGTATTCAAGTGGAAGAATTGAATGTTGGAGTTGCCGGCGAACATATTACGAGTTTACGACATAGAAATTATGTTACAATCACAAACGAAGAGCATGAAATTACTAAGGAAGATTTAGTTCGATTAGAATCTGATGTCAGAACTATTCCGATACCTTCAGACAGACAAATATTGCATATAATTCCGGAAGAATTTTTTATTGATTATAATGGTGGAATTGAAAATCCAATTGGAATGACAGGAACACGTCTCGAAGCAAGTAATCATATTGTTTTAGCTGCTATTCCGGCTATTCAAAATATAAGAAAATCAGTTGAACGTGCCGGATTTAAAGTTGCTCAATACATTTTACAACCGATTGCATCATGTTCTTCTGTACTTGATGAAAGCGAAAAAGATTTGGGAGTTTTACTGATTGATATAGGTGGTGGAACCACAGATATAGCTATTCTACATAAAAAAGCTATAAAGCATTCTAAAGTCTTTGGAGTTGCCGGTAATCAAGTAACTAATGACATTCGAGAATCATTAGGAATCGTAACTCAAGAAGCTGAAATACTTAAAAAACAACATGGGTATGCTACTGATGCAGCAATTATTAGAGATGAAGAAATCTCGATTCGTGGAGTTGGTGCAAAAGCGAGTGCTATAATTCCAATTAGCTTGCTTACTCAAATTATTAGCTTACGGATGAGAGAATTATTTACCCTGATCGATAATGATATTAGAAGTGTCGGACTCAAAAATAAAATTAAAGCAGGGATTGTTTTAACAGGTGGCGGATCAATGCTAAGAGGTTGTACAGAATTGGCTGAAGAAGTTTTTGGAATGCCTTGTAGAATCGGAATCCCTCTGGAGTTTTCAACAGGTGCTGTTGTGGAAATGGAAAAACCTGAATTTGCAACTGTTGTTGGATTAATTAAGGGAATACCCGGACAAAAAGCGCTTCATAATGCAAATCCGACACAAAAGAAGAAAAATAAAAATAAGAAAAATATTGTTAAGGAATCGTGGACAAGATTCCGAGATTTTTTTAATGAATTATAAATAAAATAGGAGAGTAGAGAATGCCTAGTTTTGCCACAATAGATCGATCACAACCGATGACAGCTATATTAAAGGTAGTTGGTGTTGGCGGAGGCGGATGCAATGCAGTTGAATCCATGATAAAAAGAGGATTGAGCGGAGTTGAATACGTGGCTGTTAATACTGATGCACAAGTTCTCGAAAAAAGCAATGCGCAACACAAAATACAAATAGGTGTAAAAATTACAAAAGGTTTGGGCGCAGGTGCTGATCCTAAGATTGGTAAAAAAGCCGCTGAAGAAGATCGTGAAAAAATTGCTGAAGTACTTAGCGGAAGCGATATGGTTTTTATAACTACCGGTATGGGAGGTGGAACAGGGACAGGAGCTGCTCCAGTAGTTGCTTCAATTGCAAAAAGTCTTGGAGCATTAGTAGTTGGTGTTGTAACAAAACCTTTCAAATGGGAAGGCAGAGCTAGAACTCTTAATGCAGAAACAGGTATTCAAGAACTTAAACAATTTGTTGATAGTTTAATTGTAATTCCGAATGAAAGAATTCTTGCTATACTTGATAAAAATACCCCGGCATCTGCTTCATTCGATAAACCAAACGAAGTTTTATATGAAGCTACCAGAGGAATTGCCGATATTATTACCATCCCCGGAATTATAAATGTTGACTTTGCTGATGTAAGAACTGTTATGAATCAAAGTGGGGTTGCAGTGATGGGGTGCGGTATTGCAAGCGGTGAAAACCGTGCAATCGAAGCAGCACAAAAAGCGATCTCAAGTCCTTTACTCGATGGAGTAAGTATCCAGGGAGCAAAAAAAGTTCTTGTGAATGTTACTGGTTCAGATAACTTAACGATGATGGAAATTTATGATGGCAATAACATTATTCATCAAACAGTTGGTGAAGAGGCGGATATAATTTTCGGTTATGTTAAGAAAGAAGAAATGAATGATTATGTTTCATATACTGTA
>JAGUXE010000105.1 GCA_020061995.1 Ignavibacteriales bacterium
TCATTCAATCTTAGTAAACAAGAAAGTTGAAAAGGGAAGCTGTATAAAATTCTATTTACCCGAAGCAAAAATTAAAGGAAGCCTAACAAATCTT
Organism: Ignavibacteriales bacterium; assembly: GCA_020061995.1. Next base: position 95 of record JAGUXE010000105.1, read on the forward strand.
TAAAAAGAAAAGGCAACTCACATTTGCAAGTTGCCTAATTTTCGTCTACATAAAAGAAACTTATTTTGCAGCTAATTTATTAACGTGTTTTGTTAAAGCGGATTTCTTTCTAGCGGCATTATTCTTATGAATCTTTCCCTTAGCTGCTGTTTTATCAAGCGCCTTTGTAACATCTTTCAAGATTACTTCAGCTTGAGCTTTGTCTTCTGTAGAATAAACTTTTTTAATCAGTGTTTTTACTTTTGAAAGAGCAGCTTTATTACGAACTCTCTTTTTTTCGCTTGTTTTAATTCTTTTCTTTGCTGATTTGTGATGAGCCATTAAATAAACCTAAATTTGTTAAAAATCGTGCGTAAATATAGAAGAAATGCATATTCGAAACAAACAAACACGTATTTTGGGCAAAATCTTATTTCTTATTTTTTTTGACCGCTTGCTATTAGTATTTTTGTGCATTAAAGAAAAAAGTTAGAAAATTGCTCAAAATCAACGAAATATATAAATCGGTACAAGGTGAAAGCTCTAAAACCGGGCTGCCATGCACTTTTGTTCGTTTAACATATTGTAACTTGCGCTGCACTTATTGCGATTCCGAATACGCTTTTTATGATGGGAAAGAGATGGAAATTTCTGAAATCATAGAGGAAGTAAAAAAACTTGATTGTAATTTAGTTGAAATTACCGGCGGCGAACCATTATTTCAAGCTCAGTGTTTTGATTTACTGAAAAGATTGTGTGATGATGGATACGATGTTATGCTTGAAACTGGTGGCAGTTTATCAATTGAACAAGTTGATAAGCGCGTTATGATAATTCTTGATCTCAAATGTCCATCAAGCGGAATGATGAAAAAGAATCTTTATGAGAATGTTTATCATCTAAAACAAAGCGATGAATTAAAATTTGTAATTGGCGATAAAGAAGATTACTGCTGGGCAAAAGAAAAAATTAATGAATATCAATTAAATAAAAAATGTTCCATTCTATTATCAACTGTATTTGGCACCCTTGATCCAAAAGTTTTAATTGAATGGATTCTTGAAGACAAATTAGATGTTAGATTCCAATTGCAAATGCATAAGTTTGTGTGGGATCCCAAAGCAAAAGGTGTTTGATGAAAATTGCAAAAGAATATAATTGGGAGATGGGTCACAGACTTCCGTTTCATGAGGGAAAGTGTAAGAATTTGCACGGACACTCATACAAATGCATGGTAGAAATATCTGGCGATCCCGATTCTAACGGAATGGTTTTAGATTATTATGATATGAAGAAAATAATTCAACCTGTTATTGATGAATTAGACCATGCGTTTATGGTTTACAATGAGGATAGAGAAGTGTTGGAATTCTTGGACAAAATAAATTCCCGTAAAGTTGTTGTTAATTTCCAATCAACTGCAGAGAATATTTGTTTGTATCTATTAAGCAAGATTAAAGAAACCGGCTTACCTAAAAACATTAAATCTGTAAAAGTAAAAGTTTTGGAAACTGAAAATACTTACGCAGAAGAAGAAATCGAATTATAAATTAATGGAAAATAAATGACAGCAAAAATAATTTGGACTAAAATAGACGAAGCACCGGCTTTGGCAACATATTGCTTTTTACCGGTAGTAAAATCTTTTGTAAAAGAAACGGGAATTGAAGTTGAGTTAAAAGATATTTCATTAGCCGGAAGAATTATTGCAAACTTTCCAGAGTATTTAACCGAGGAGCAAAAGATTCCAGATTATCTTAATGAACTAGGCGAGTTAGCTAAATCACCAGATGCTAACATCATTAAATTACCAAACATTAGCGCGTCGGTTCCACAGTTGATTGCGGCAATAAAAGAATTGCAAGGTAAAGGATATAAACTGCCAGATTATCCAGAGGATCCAAAAAGTGAAGAGGAAAAAAACATAAAATCCAAATACGCTAAAGCACTTGGTTCAGCCGTAAACCCTGTTCTTAGGGAAGGGAATGCTGATAGAAGAGCCTCCGTCTCTGTTAAAAAGTTTGCACAAAAATACCCGCACAAAATGATGAAACCATGGCCGGTGTCTGGATCAAAGGCTCGAGTTTCTCATATGAATCAAAAAGATTTCTATGGAACAGAGAAATCATTAACTATAAATATAGATGATGCTGCTAAGATTGAATTTGTGGATGCAAATGGTAACACAACAACACTTAAGGAAAAAATTAAACTACTCTCCGGAGAAGTTATTGACACAGCGGTGATGAATGTAAAGGAATTGAGAAAATATTATGAAGAGCAAATTGCAGAAGCGAAAAAAGATAATGTGCTGCTTTCCTTGCATCTTAAAGCTACTATGATGAAAGTGTCCGATCCGATTATGTTTGGTCATGCTGTATCAGTTTACTTTAAAGAGGTTCTTGATAAACACTCAGTTGTACTAAAAGAAGTTGGTGTAAATGTAAATAATGGATTAATGGATGTTCTTGAGAAAATAAAAAAACTTCCCGATGATTTAA
>JAGUXE010000383.1 GCA_020061995.1 Ignavibacteriales bacterium
ATTGGATTAGGCAAAAGGTCAAAGACCAATGGGAAGCAACACAGATTTATGAGAGTTTAGCACTGGCTTCTTAAAACTATTTTCGCAAGAGTTCAGTATTAAGACAAGAAAAAGTGAAAGGACAGTTGTGTTGGAATTAACCTTTTGGCTCCGTTTAACATCTTCGGAGGGGTTGACAGTCAGAAAGGAACAGAGTTAAAATAGAGACTTTGTCAACGGTTTCAATTATATAATACGAGTTACGCACACACTGTCATTCCTGCGTAAGCAGGAATCCAGGCCATCGGGAGAATTATTGGATTCCCGCTTTCGCGGGAATGATACAGGGGGCGGTTTGTTCGTAATTGCGTTACTCGTAATATAATTATATGGAATTATTAAAGAAACATTTATTATTAACTATTTTCTTAACTTTCTCTACTGTTGCTATGCTTTATATAGCATGGCAGAGGGAAGAGGTTGCAATGCGTTATGTGGTGGATGATGCCTTTTATTATATGCAAATCGCCCGTAATATTGCCAATGGACATGGCGTGACCTTTGATGGTATAACTAAGACTAATGGCTTTCATCCCTTATGGCTTTTGATGCTTATCCCCATTTATATAATATTACCTGACTCCCCGGGATTGGCAATGAGTGTTTGCCTTTCTCTTAGTATTACGCTTTATACTACAGCAGTAATCATTCTTTATCTTACTCTTAGGAAATATTATACCAGCATTGCTATTATTATTGGTTTGATTGCTGGTTTGTTGAATCCATTGATGTTGCGTGTTTGGATTTATGCTCTAGAGGGTTCATTACGGTTATTTCTGATTTCATTAATAATTTGGTATTTCTCAAAACATAGAAAAATATTAATTACTCAAAAAGATTATTGGAGTGAATTAATACTTGGGGCTTTATTAGGTTTATTATTTCTTGCAAGACTGAATGACGCCTATTTTGCTTTAGTTATTGGACTATTTATTGTTATTGCCAGATTTAAAATGGGATTCTATAGACAAAATATTATAGAAATCATCCGAAAAGGAACCACAATTTTCATACCATTTGCTACCTTGGTTGTACCATATCTATTATGGAATCTGATAAATTTTAATAATCTTTTGCCTGTTCATGGTGCGATCAAATCACACCCACACTGGCCTTGGACTGCTCTACAACTTACATGGCACAGAATTATATATGCCATGAGAAATGTTCCTTTATTAAATAATCAGATAATATTCCTACCTCTTATTGTAATTTCTATAGGAATAATTATTTATCTTCTATTTAGTAAATCAAAAGTTGCCCGCCAACTCCGTCAAACATTGAAACAGTTTGATTTTTACATTTTATTTGTTGCGATACATTCATTTTCTCTTTTGATTATTATTATAGGATATGTGCATCATTGGTATGTCGTACCAGAAGTAATTTTAGGGACTATTCTTGTTTCTGCCATAATAAGTTCAATTGTATCCGTGGTCCCCAAAAGGGTGGGACTAATAATAGTGGGTTTTATTATGATATTTTTTCTGAGTGGATACGGTTATATTTTTTGGATTAAAGAAGTTAAGAGATTATCTCCAGATAATTGTCAACCATTTGTTCTTTATCAAATTGCTAACTGGTTAAACAATAACACTTCATCTGATACCATAATCGGAATGTGGGATGCCGGTACGATTGGTTATTTCACCAACCGGCGAGTAATCAATTTAGACGGTCTCGTTAACAACTATGACTTTTTACATAATTATTTGAAACGAGGCAATATTGAACCATATCTTGTAGAAAAAAGAGTTAACCTGATTGTACAATACTTTTGGGAATGTCATGGTAACATTTTACCTAATGGAGAAATTGTTAGTGAAAAATATGAACTAGTTCGTTCTCGTTTGGGACAAGTTTTATATTACCTTCCATTCTACGATTTATTTGACGGTAAAGGTTATGTATTTGTCTGGGAATATAATGAATCCCCAAAAAAATAAAACTAACATTTCACTAACAAATATAGTACCAGAATATCATTCCGCTTTTTCTATTGTTAGGAATCTATTTTGGAATAGAATACGATATGCTATTTCTTTTGGGCACATAGAATCCAATAAAAAAATTCTTGATGTGGGTTGTGGTGCAGGTTATCTTGCCCATGAAATAAGAAAGAAAAACAAAAAATGCTTCATTATAGGAATAGATATTAATATTAATATATACACTCTTTCCATCGCAGGATGTGAATTTAGAGTAGAAGATGTAACAGAACTATCTTTTGCAGATAATTATTTTGATGTTGTCTATGCTTTAGATACATTAGAACATGTTAAAGAGGTTAGTAAAGCGGTCCAAGAACTAAAGCGTTGTTTGAAAACAAATGGGGAACTAATAATTAGCGGACCAACAGAAACTCTTTTTTATAAGTTTTGTAGATTTCTGATAAAAGGGACATTATCTGAAAAAACAGGGCCTGGAGCAGGAGCTCATTACCATACAATTGACAGTTTAGATAAAGAGATAATAAAGCATAGTTTTATTAGAGAAAAAAGAATCAACTTACCCCGCTTTTCCCCATTTCCTTTACAAAAGGTCATAAAATATAAGAATATAAAATGAGATTATGATTAGGAATAAGAAGATATTTTTCATATTTTTTATTGCCTTTCTATTAAGGCTGATTTTTATTTTGGGTTTTCCACAACCCAGAATCGTAACCGATGCTATAATATATGATGTAATAGGCTTAAATTTAAGTCAACACAAGGGCTTTTCGTATGTTACTGAGCCCTCTTGTTTACGAGAACCAGTATACCCCTTTTTTCTCTCCATCATTTATTCTGTCTTTGGGCATAGTTATTCAGCGGTAAGAATAATTCAGGCAATTATCTCTGCTTTAACTTGTATAATTATATTTTATATTGCTAAAATAATTTTCGGAAAAACTTGTGCGACTTTATCCGGGATTGCTATTTCTTTATATCCTCCTCTGATAGCCACCACTGGTTTTATACTTACAGAAACACTGTTTGTATTTCTACTTTCTCTTTCAATTCTTTTTATAATAAGAGGCAAAGATAAAAGGAAATATTATATTTATGGTGGAATATGTTTCGGTATTACAACCCTTTGCCGTTCAATTACCATACTTTTTCCTCTATTTATTTTTATAGTGTTTTTAATTCTTTATAAGAGTAGGAAAGAAGCTATTACAAGTTTCCTTATATTGTTTTTAGCAACAGTGTCTGTGATACTACCGTGGACTATTAGAAATTATCTTACATTCAATAGGTTTGTTCCTATATCAATAGGTGGTGGTTATGTATTCTGGTCTGGAATGTATCTGCCCTGGGACGGTAGGTGGAAACACGAAAACACACAAGAAATGTTTGATGTTATAAAGGATATTCCTTTGTTAGACCACGATAAAATCTTATATCAGGATGCGTTAAGAAGGATAAAAGAAAATCCGCTGCCCCACCTTAAACTTGTGGTTAAACATATAATACGACTCTGGTTTGATATTCCTGGACAAGAAAAAATCCTTACTTCTTATCCTAAAATAAGAATCATATTATCCATTCTTCAATATCTTGCAATTCTGCTTGGTTTACTCGGGATAATAATCAGTAGAAAACTGTGGAAAGATTATATTGTTATCATTAGTATTATCGTTTATTTCACACTACTTCTTTCCTTTACAATCGCTATTCCACGATATAATTTACCTATATTCCCATATGTCCTGATTTTTGCCTCACAGACAATCTCTCTTTTTTTAGGATATATCGGTGTCATTCAAATTAATCCTAAATTAG
>JAGUXE010000264.1 GCA_020061995.1 Ignavibacteriales bacterium
AGATAAAAATGGAGTCAAAACCTATTTGGAGGGTGTAAAGGTTAAGATGAACTCAGATTCAACTTATACAAATAGCGAAGGGGAATTTGTGTTTAATAATTTGGCTGAAGGTATATATGCTACTCAGATAGAGAAAGAAGGTTATAGAAAAGAAACAAAGTCAATTACAATTGAGGGTTCAGTAACTGATATCGAGGTAGAATATGTATTATTTATTCTCTATAAAATAAAAGGGAAAATTTACGAAGATAAAAATGGAGTCAAAACCTATTTGGAGGGTGTAAAGGTTAAGATGAACTCAGATTCAACTTATACAAATAGCCAAGGAGAATTTGTTTTTAATAATTTGAGCGCAGGAACATATGATATCGAAATGGAAAAAGAGGGTTATAGAAAAGAAACAAAGTCAATTACAATTGAGGGTTCAGAAACTAATATCGAGATCGAATATGCTTTAATACCTCTGGTTGATTACCTACCATTGTCTGTTGGTAAAAAGTGGAAATATCTAATTCAAAAATCTAATTCCACTTCGATGTTAAAGGTTGATCACAATGGACCAGCAATGTGGGAGATAATTTCAAGAGAAAATACTAATTATGGGACTAAATACAATATTAGAGAAGAGTTTCATGATAGTATCCACCAAGTTGAAAGAAACTCATACGGTCAAATTATAAAAGATACAACCTATACACAGATAGTGATAACAAATTTTTCATTCCTTGAACTTAATAATCAAGTAGTAGAAATTATTTTTGGTCAGACCAAATTCTTAGTCAATAGATATGATATTGAGAAAGACTCTGTGAGAGTAGATAATTCGCAAGGTTTGGCTTATGCTTATTTAATTGTCAAACCAGCAAAGGGTATTACATATCTAAGAATGGTTGGTGGACATGGATCAATTTGGTGGAGAGAGGAATATACACAAATAGAAGAAAAACGATAAGTATAACTAGCCAATTTTCACCGACTGTCGAGAACTACTTCCCGACAGAAGATATAGTAAAACTAATTAAAATATTGAGGAGTTGAGATTAGCCAGTCTTTGCAAATTCTCTGTTAATGGATCTGAACTTCTATATTTATTGGAAAAACATGATGAAAAAAAAATTAATTTTTGTAATGATTCTATTTCTTATTCAGAGTTGTAAAGAAAATGTTATTCCACCGGATGATCCCGGTGAAATTAATACTCTCTATAAATTAACAGGGAAAATTTGTGAAGTGAAAAATGAAGTCAAAACCTATCTTGAGGGAGTAAAAGTTAAGTTAAATGCAGATTCGAGTTATACAAATAGCGAAGGGGAATTTGTGTTTAATAATTTGATCGCAGGAACATATGATATCGAAATACAAAAAGAAGGGTATGGAAAAGAAACAAAGTCAATTAAAATTGAGGGTTCAGTAACTGATATCGAGGTAGAATATACATTATCGATTCGTTACAAGTTAAATGGAAAAATTTATGAAGATAAGAATGGAGTCAAAACCTATTTGGAAGGCGTAATGGTTAAGTTGATCACAGCTTCAACTTATACAAATATTCAGGGGGAATTTGTGTTTAATAATTTAACTGAAGGTTTATATGTCATTCAAATAGAAAAAGAAGGTTATAAAAAGGAAACAAAATCAGTTGATATTGAGGGACCAGCTACTATTATCGAGGTCGAATTTGCATTATTACCTTTGGTTGATTATTTACCATTATATGTTGGTAAAAAGTGGAAATATATACGTAAACAAGTGAATAGTTCGATGTCAACTGTTAATCAATATGGACTTGCAATTTGGGAGATAATTTCAAAAGAAAATACTAGTGGTGGGACAAAGTACAATCTCAGAGAAGTGTGGGACGATAGTATCCATCGAGTTGATATAGACTCATACGGTCAGCTTATCAAAGATACAACCTGGACAGAGATAGTTATAACAAATTTTTCATTTCTTGAACTTAATAATCAAGTAGTAGAAATTAGTTCTCCCCCCCCCACTTTCAAATTTTTAGTCAATCGATATGATATTATGCAAGACTCTGTAAGAGTAAGTCCAATTGGGGACCCTATATTTTGGTCTTATTTGATTGTTAAACCAGCAAAGGGTATTTCATATATGAGAATGGGGGGTGGACATAGTTCATTTTTTTGGTATAATATGTACACACAAATAGAAGAATCACAATAAACAAAACTACCAAAGTTTCACTGGTTTTTAAGAACCCCTTCCCAACAGAAGATATAGTTAAACTAAATAAAATATTGAGGAGTTGAGATTAGCGAATCTTTGCAAAATCTGTGTAAATGGTTCTGAACTTCTTTATTTATTAGAAAAACACGGACATCACGCTAAAATAGATTCAAGAGAAGCTAAAAATATAATCTGAAAAATAGTACCATAATAAACTATGCTTATCAACTCATTTCAAATTAAGGGATGAGATTGACGCCAGCCCCGAAATCTTCATAGATGTTTTGTAAGAATTTCAGTAAGCGTTCTTCATTGTTAGAAGGAGATAAAATAACTTATAACTTTATAAACTTTTTTATTTAAAGGGGAACAACTAAACGTTGCTCCCCAAAAACCTTTAGTAAATTAAATGACTTTAATTAAGAATGTGATTGGTACAAACCCATTACATTTCCAACCGGATCCTTTATTAAAGCATACCAACCATAAACCGGAATAACAGTTTTTTCTCGTTCAATTTTTCCACCGGCTAAACTTATTTTGTCTAAAACTGATTCGATATCTTCAACTCTGACATGGAATATTGTAGTATCACCGGAATTTACTTTTTCAACTTTGCGAAGTCCCACTGTAAGTCCTTGATGACTGTTGTATAAACTATAGCCATTACCAAAAGGCTTAAGCTCCCAACCAAATAGAGTTGAATAAAATTTAGTTGATGCTTCCATAACGTTCGACGGAATTTCTACATGTGCAATTAATTGGTTAACCATTCTAATCCTCTAATAATTTAAATAAGATGTGTTAAGATAAACTCAAAAGTCACAATTTTCAACATTAGAAACTATGTTACTTTACATTCTGCTTTCAAATCGCTAACTATTTTTAATGTTCGATTAATTTCTTCAACCGTTCCGTTTCCGAGTGATTTGATAATTGCGCTCCCGGAGATTACACCTGCTACATGCGGAATGAACTTTTGTATATCAAGTGGACTAGTTATTCCGAAACCTACAAGAATATGATTCTTAGAAATTAATGATTTTGTTTTTACAAGGTTATTTATACTTTTTGAATCAACATCTTGGTGATTGCCAGTAGTTCCGGTCATGGATACATAGTAAACAAAGCCTTTACTTTTATTATCAATCTCAATAATTCTTTCATCTGTCGAAGTGGGAGTTGTTAAAAGTATAATATCGATTTCAGGGGAAGAATCCTTATAAAAATTTTCGTACTCATCCAGTGGTATATCAGGGATTATTAAACCGCTAATCCCTGAGTTTTTAGCATCATTAAAAAACGACTTTATCCCATAGGAAAGTATAGGATTTGCGTATCCCATAGCGATTAAAGGTTTGTTGGAATATGCTGAAATACTCTCTGCATAGTCAAAAACCTTTTTTATATTTATTCCATTCTCAAGAGCAATTTGTGATGATTGTTGAATTATATGACCATCTGCAAGTGGATCACTAAATGGAATTCCGAGCTCAATAAAATCTGCCCCTGAATCATATACATTTTTTGCCAATTCAATAAATGAATTTGGATTGGGGTAACCAGCAGTCAAAAATATTGATAATATTTTTCTTCCGGATAATAAAGATTCATTAATATATTTTTCAATTTTAGACATTAGCTTCACCATTGAAATGTGAATTAATTGTATTTAGATCCTTATCACCTCTACCTGAAATATTAACAACAACAATCTGCGAATTAGTTGTTTTATACATCAATTTATTAAGGTTTGCTATAGCGTGTGCTGTTTCAAGTGCCGGAAGAATACCCTCGAGTTTTGTCATTAACAATGTTGCTTCAAGAGCTTCTTTATCTGTGGCGTAATCATAACTAACTCTTTTATTATCCATTAAAAAACTATGCTCAGGACCAACTCCAGGATAATCTAATCCGGCAGAAATTGAATGAACTTCTTGCACTTGTCCTAATTTTGTTTGTAAAAGATATGTTCTCATCCCCTGGAAAATCCCATCACTTCCAAGAGTTAATGTTGCGCAATGTTTATCAGTATCCAAGCCATAACCACCTGCTTCGACTCCAATTAATTTAGTTTCACTTTGAATAAATGGATAAAAAATTCCGATAGCATTACTGCCTCCGCCTACTGAAGCTACAATGTAATCAGGTAAGCGGTTTTCGGCTTCAATAATTTGCTCTTTAAGTTCCATACCGATAATTGATTGGAAGTTCCTAACTATCATCGGATATGGATGCGGTCCGACAACCGACCCAATTATATAATGAGTATTGTTAACATTAGTTACCCAATCACGAATAGCTTCATTTGTGGCATCTTTTAAGGTCTTACTTCCACTTCTAACGGGAATCACTTCTGCTCCAAGCAATTTCATTCTAAATACATTCAAGCTTTGTCTCTCTATATCCAATTCACCCATGTATATTGAACAATTAAGACCAAACTTTGCACATACAGTTGCAACTGCTACTCCATGTTGACCCGCTCCTGTTTCAGCGATAATTCTTTTTTTGCCAAGTTTTATTGCAAGTAGTATTTGACCTATCGCGTTATTTATTTTGTGAGCACCGGTATGGCATAAATCTTCACGTTTCAAATATATTTTTGCTTTACCATAATAATCAGTTAGCCGATTTGCAAAAGTCAGCGGGGTTGGACGTCCGGTATATGTTTTACAAAGATGAATGAATTCTTTCACAAAAGATTCATCATTCATTGAATTGAAATATGCATTTTCCAATTCTTCTAAGGGGGCGATTAAAGTTTCGGGGACAAACTTCCCACCATACTTTCCAAAATGTCCGGTTTCATCAGGTAAATTATATTGATTCATATTCATTTTGTCAGATCCAATTTTTTGTTCACAGCATTTGCAATCGGTTCAATTTTTTTTAGAAGCTCTTTAAAGTTCTTTGGAGTAAGTGATTGAAAACCATCCGAGAGAGCTTCTTCAGGATGATTGTGAACTTCTATTATCAAGCCGTCTGCACCGGCAGCAACCGCAGCCATAGCCATTGGCGTAACCTTATCCCACATGCCTATACCATGTGATGGGTCAACAAAAATGGGGAGATGCGATTGCTGTTTAATCACAGGAATAGCATTTAAATCGAGGGTATTTCTTGTAGCAGTTTCAAAAGTTCTGATTCCGCGTTCGCAGAGAATCACATTAAAATTTCCCTGTGAGACAATGTATTCGGCACTCATTAGCAAATCCTCGATTGTAGATGCAAGCCCTCTTTTTAGAAATATTGGTCGATTAATTTGCCCAACTTTTTCAAGCAAAGAAAAATTTTGCATGTTGCGTGCGCCTATTTGAATAATATCAGAAACCTCGGCAACCTGATAAAGTGTATCAGTATCTTTTGCTTCAGTAACAATAATCATCCCGAATTCTTTTTTTACCTCAGCAAGAAGTTCTAATCCTTTTTCTTTTAATCCTTGAAAAGCATAAGGGCTACTGCGTGGTTTATAAGCTCCTGCTCTGAAAAACCGAATTCCCATTTCTTTAAGTTCTCCTGCAATATCAAATAATTGCGAACGGCTCTCAACAGAACAAGGACCGGCAATAATTTGTAACATTCCATCACCGATTATATGGTTTTCTATATTTATCAAAGTTTCATCCTTTACTTCACGGCTAACAAGTTTATAGTTTTTCGAAATTCGCATTGCATCTATGACTGAATCCATTGTCATGAAATCATCAAGAGAAAGGCTTCGGGTTTCACCGGTTAATCCGATAGCAATTTTTGTAGTACCGTAAATTATGTGTGGTTTACAATTCTTACTCTCAGCTTTAAAAAGAACTTTTTCAAGATGATCCTTCGGTGAATCTAACTTCATTACTATCAACATAATTTACTCCTTAAGAGATGTAGTTTAGAGAAAAAACTTTTTATTTTAAGTTCTGATTTATTTCCGTATTCATCTTCAAGTGATGAAGATAAATCGATTCCATATGGTTGTATTTTATTCATTAATATTTCGAGGTCATCCTCATTAATTCCGCCTGCTAAGATTACATTACTTAATAAATTATTAGGAATTAGTTCCCAGTTAAATTTAACGCCCGTTCCACCGAATTCATTCTTTGAGAAAGAGTCTAACAAAAAAAAATCTTCATGCGGTATGGAATTAAAATCAAACAAATTATTTATTCTGTATACATTGTAATAAGGAATATTAATTTGTGACTTTTCTTCATGTTCATTTAAAGAATGAATTTGTGCTAAGTTAATTTTAACAATCCTAGTTATTTCATTAATTTGATCAACAGAGTGATTCACAAAAACACCAACCTTAATTGTAAAAGGGGAAAGGGACTTAGAAATTGAAGCTGCAAGTTCCGGTTCAATAAAACGATTACTTTTTTGGTAGAAAACAAATCCAATAGCATCTGCTCCAAGTTTCTCACATAGGAGTGCATCCTCCAATTTTGTAATTCCACAGATTTTA
>JAGUXE010000043.1 GCA_020061995.1 Ignavibacteriales bacterium
AAAATAGATTTCCATCATCCTGTTAAATTGGGTGAAGTTGTATCTTTAACAGCCTCATTGAATAGAGTTTTTAATACTTCGCTTGAGGTTGGAGTTAAAGTATATGGAGAGTCTTACAAAACCGGAAAACGAATTCACACAAATACAGCATATCTTACATTTGTCGGAGTTGATGAAGAAGGCAGGCCAGTAAAAGCCCCTCAGGCAATACCTGAAACGGAAGATGAAAAAAGAAGATTTGATGAAGCATTACAAAGAAGAGAAAACAGGCTCAGATTTAGAAGAAAAGATATTTAAATTTTTCTTTTTGATACTATTATTGCTTCCGCAAACTGTATCCCCTCAATTCCATTTAAATGGTTTTTGCAAATACGATTCCTTTGAAATACCACAGGGAAGTGAATCATTCTTTTCACTAAACTTCAACGGAGACTCGTTTAACGATTTCTTAATACTACACAATTCTAAAAAAACAGCATCAACATTAGTTGGTGAGCGTGAGGGGAAATTTAAGAATGGTTATGCTAATATTCCATTCTTGTCTTTAAACTCTCTGTTACCAATCTATGATTTTTATGGAAAGTCATCATCTCATGTTTACGCCTCACGTGTTAGTCATACGGTTGGTTTTGTCCGTTTTAAGGGAAAAGGAAATCCATCATTCGATAAAAAAATAAAATTTAACTCTTACCCCGAAAAAATTGCAACAGCTGATATTGATAAAAACGGACGTACGGAGATTCTCGTTAGCGGGGCTTCATTTGAGGGCTTATCCATTCTTTATCAAACCCAAAAAGGATTTACCGAAAAAAAAATTCATCAGAAAGAATCTTTTTCTCAATCAATTTTTATTGATTTAAACGATGATGGTTATCCGGATATTGTTGCATTTGAAATATCTACCTATTCACTCTATTATTTTTACAACAACACGCGCGGAAGCTTCAGGTTAGAGAGAAAAATCACATTCCAACAACCGATTCAAAATCTACAGACAGTTGATTTTAATCTTGATTCATACCCTGATTTATTATTTACTGTTGGAAATTCAATTGTAGTTAAATATGGCGACCCCTTCTCTTCATTTGAACAGCAATCAATTATTAAGACGCAACATAAACCTACAAAATTGATTTATGGTGATTTTAATAGAGATGGGAGAATCGGTTTAGTCTACCTGAGTAAAGAAAATTCATCGGTTTCAATTTTATTTAAAAAAGAAGATGAATCATTGCAAAATGAAGTTGTTTATTTCACACAACCGGGACTTACCGATTTAATTCCATTTTACAGTAAGTTCATAGATGGTTTTGCCGTGCTGAATAATGAAGGGAGAATTCATCTCTTTTCAAATCTAATTTCTTTTTCCAATTATGCGAAACTTTACTTTGGCGGCAAGGCTGACAAAATTTCGAGTTTCGATTATGCGGATGACGGAATCCCGGATATTTCATTCATTAATACTGAAAATAATACTTTCGATTTCGTTTTAAGAAATAATTCAGGTATACCAATCAAACTTTACTCTGTCCCGCTTTATCTTCGCTATCAGAATTATATTATTGATGACCGCCAGCCATTCATGAAAACAGTCTATTTTTATAATCCGCTTGATCGCGTTATCGAAATAATTGAAGTTGATCTTGAATTGTTTTCCTTCAAACGAAACTACATATATACAGATGGATCAATTCTGGATTTGCGGATAACTGCAAATCCGAAAGAAGAAAAAAGCAGCATACATGTTGCACATAAAAAAAATGATGTTCTAAATTCATCTTTATATACTTATAAAGATTTTCGTTACAGTGCGGTTACTTCATCGAATCTCACGAATAAAGTCATATCAGCAAGAATTAGCGAAAATTCGACGATTTACTTTTGGAAGCATGAGGAGAATAAATTCTCACTAAACGCCATAACGCCAGTAGGAAATCTGATTTCGAAAAATATTTTTACTGTGCCGGACGATAAAGTGTTACCGGATATCAAAATATTGTTTGATGTTTCTAATTCCGAAAAAGAAATATTGGTAACTCAATTAATAAAAAATGGTGAGCCGGCCGTTCTCTTTGCAAATAAAGATTTTTCCGACCTGCCTGAATCAAATGAAAACAATAAAGATTTTTTTGCGAAAAACGGTATATTGTTTGGGGGTGACTTTAGACCTAATTCATTGAATAAATTATTTTTATATTTACCTGATAAAAAAAGTCTGAATTCAGTACAATATCTTAAAAAGAAAAATCGTTTGATAATTTCTAAAACCAAGACTATTCATGGTTTACAGGACTATATTGTTCAAAGGTTCAGCGCAAATAATTATTATGTAATTTACAGTCTGCCTGAGGATAAGTGTTTAGTATTCGAACGATTATAGCTTTTACTATTGTAATCATTTTTATTTCTAATAAAGTCATAGTTGCACAACAAAATTCAACTCTTGATTCACTTACTCATTTTTTCTTGGCTGCTCATAATATATCAATCGATGAAAATACTTATGTTCCCTCTACTTCTGATACTGTAGTTCATAAGTGCGGATTTGGGGCTGCAACAGCATTGCACCTAAATTTTAATAATTTATCCGAAGCTAATCAGAGGCTATTAAAGCCGGTATTGAGCCGTCCGAGTTTAGACACAAGTATAGTTTCACCGGAAAACCTTTTTCGAATTCATTTTAGAAAATCCGGATCATTAGTTCCCCGATATGATGTTCATGAATTTGCAAAAGCATGCGATTCCTCCTACAATTTTGAAGTTAATTATCTTGGTTATCCTCCCCCGCCTTTTGACAATGGGGCCGGAGGTGACGATAAATATGACATTTACATCCTTGATTTGTCGGGACTTTATGGTTACACCCAACCGGAAACGGAGGTTAGTCCGGGATCCAAAACATTTACAAGTTATATTGTTGTTGATAATGATTTTCTCGGTTATTACACCACCGGAATAAATGCAGCACGTGTCACAATTGCGCACGAATTTCATCATGCGATTCAGATGGGGAATTATATAGTACGGGAAGAAAATTCAGAAATTGTTGATGGCTTTTTCTACGAACTCACATCAACCGCCATGGAGGAATTTGTCTACGACTCGATTAATGATTATTACGCTTATATGAGTGATAATACTGAAAAATATTTTAATTATACTGACAAAGCTTTCGGAAAAAACAACGGTTATAATCTTGCGATTTGGAATATTTTTTTGGAGAAAACTTTTGGACACGCAATTCTTATGAGGCAATGGGAATTGTTAAGGGATAATAGAGCACTAAAAGCAATTCATTTAAGCCTCGTTGAAGCAAATTCGAATTACGGATTTGCGGAAGCATTAAACACATTTAATGTTTGGACATTTTTCTCGGGACATCGTGCTATTCAAGGAAAATATTTTGAAGAGGCTTCCTTTTATCCGCAGATAAAAATTGGAATGTCAACTCTACTTACAGGCTCAGAAAAATCGATTCAATCAAATGTAAATCCTACCGGAAGTTCATTTATTAATTTTGTTAACAGCTCTACATTAGATTCGATAGTTATTGCGATAACCAATTCAGATTTAGTCGCAGGTATTGATGCGTCAACAAGCTCCGCAAATATTAAATATACATTGTGCAAGTATCAAGCTGATGGAACATTTAGGTTAACGGATAACTATTTTGCAAAATTTGAAGCAATGCAGCCCTCATTCTGGAATACAGCAGAGTTCATCAACAATGAACTTGCCAAAGAGGGGAATTTTACTTCGTTAGATATTGATACTCCCTATCCATCACCTTTTCTATATACAAAATCAGCGCACATTAATTTTCCTTTAAAAGAAATTAATACTAATGTTTCCGAGTTATATGTATATTCTACCGCTATGAATCTGGTTTATACTTCAGTTTTTGATGTGGATAAGGCAAAAAAAAGAATCCGATGGGACGGTAAAGATAGGAATGGAAACAAACTTTCATCAGGAGTATATATTTACGTTATAAATCAGAACAACACTATTCACAAAGGTAAATTGGTAATAATAAATGAATAACTATTCTCTAAATGTCGATTCGATTACCAAAACTTTCGGAAGAAGGTTGATATTCAAAGATGTTTCGCTGCAATGTGAAGGAGAAGGAATCTGGGGAATAGCCGGACCAAACGGCTCGGGTAAATCAACTTTTGTTAAATGTTTATGCGGAATAATTTCCCCCACCAAAGGAAAAGTTTTACATTACTTAAACGGAAAAGAAATCGAGGTTGAAAAACTTCATAATCATATCGGATTTGTTTCACCCTACCTGGTTTTATATGATGAGTTTTCTGCAGAAGAAAATTTGCGTTACTTTTCTGAAATAAGAGGCGTAAAGTATAACAAAGAGAAAATTGATTATCTTCTCGATGAGTTTTTATTATATGATAGAAGAAACGACTTTGTGAAAGCCTATTCATCAGGGATGAAACAACGACTTAAATTTATTTTTGCTCTAATGCACTCACCTGAATTGGTAATCCTAGACGAACCAATTTCAAATTTAGATAATTCGGGTAAAGAAAAAGTTTATAAAATTATAAACGAAGAGGCGAAAAATTCAGTCATAATAATAGCTTCAAACGATGATAGTGATTTGGCTCTCTGTTCATCAATCCTTGATCTTAACCAATACAAAAACGACTAAAGGAAGCACAAAAAAAAGATGACTTCAACAGCATTGTTTAGAAAAGATTTAGCTTCGGAAATAAGAACGCGTTATGCCATTAACTCACTTGTGATGTTTATTATTGTAACAATTAGTGTCATTCTTTTTTCTATCGGAAATGAAAAAATTAGCGATTATCTTTCGGGCGGTCTCTTTTGGGTTGTAGTATTTTTTACGGCAATGTCGGGACTTTCAAGGGCTTTTGTTTCTGAAGAAGAAAGAGGGACAACATTACTTCTTCAATTGATCGCTTCACCGTCCACGGTTTTTTCGGGTAAGTTGATATTTAATTTGTTTTTAGTTTTTTCAATGAATGTCGTGATAGCAAATTTGTACACGGCACTTTTTGAAGCATTCGTAATTAAAAATCTACTCTTATTTTCGGCGGCGTTTTTATTTGGAAGTATTGGTATTGCAATTTCGTCAACTGTAATTGCAGCAATTATTGCGAAAGCGGGTTCAAAAGGGACACTTTATCCGGTTTTGTCATTTCCGATATTGTTACCATTAATTTTGATACTAATAGAGTTAACAAAAATGTCAATGGATGGCACAACATTTGAGGAAGGTAGTATCGAAGTGATAATGCTCTTTAGTTACGATGTAATAATGATTTCGGTCTCTTATTTATTATTTGATTTTATATGGAAAGATTAGCAATTTTCAACAATTAACAACTAAATTTTTATGATCTGGCAAATAATACTTTTTTTGGTAATAGCGTTCGTTTCAGTGGCGGGAATAGCCTTTCCTATTGTAGAGAATCCAATTCATTGGTATGAATTTCCTCTTATCCCCGGGCTTGAAGAGAATGCAAAAATAATTTTCTTCCATGTACCAACTTCATGGCTGACGGTTATTGCGTTTTTCATGTCAACTGTATTCAGTATAAAATATCTTCGAAAAAAAGATTTAGTTGATGATGCAAAAGCACATACGGCTGCACAGCTCGGAATGATTTTCTGTATTCTTGCAACGGTTACCGGTGCTGTTTGGGCAAAATTTGCATGGGGTTCATTTTGGAGCTGGGATCCTCGTCAAACGAGTATTTTTGCTTTACTGTTAATCTATGGTGCTTTATTCGCACTTCGCTCTGCAGTTGAGCAAGAAGAAAAAAGAGCAACATTAGCTTCGGTGTATTCGATAATTGCATTTGTAACAGTGCCGTTCTTTATATTCATTATGCCAAGAATAATGAAAGGTCTCCATCCTGGCTCTGCTGATGATACACATTCCGGTCCGGTTGTAGATTTTAAAATGAATTCGAATATGCTTTTAATTTTTTACTTATCACTCTTTGGTTTTACCATTCTTTACTACTGGATGTGGAAAGTCGGTTATAAATCATTGATTTACAAAGACAAATTGGACAAACAATTTAAATAGAGGTTATTTTGGAAGGTTTAACATCATTTTTAGCAGTCAATGCAATCTATGTTGTATTAATAATTGTTTTGATTGTATGGGCTGGTATATTCGGTTATCTGTATATGCTTGATAAAAGATTGAAAAATATTGAAGATGAAATGAAAGGAGAAAAAAAATGAAAAATAAATATATATTCGGTGGAGTTATCGTAACAGTTTTTCTGTCACTGATGATCTACTTGTTCACACAAAGCAACATTCAGTATGAAAGTGATTTCCAAAAAATTATGGAAAAAGAACGTGTTGTGAAAGCAACAGGGAGCTGGGTTAAAGAAAAAAGTTACAAGATAGATAATGAAAACAGAACATTCACATTCTATCTTACTGATGATAAAGGTCATCAAATGAAAGTTGTTTATGATGGTTCTATTCCAAACAATTTTGAAATAGCGACCAGCATGGTTGTAACCGGACAATATAAAGACGGTTATTTTCATGCGAAAGACATTTTAACAAAATGCCCATCCAAATATCAAGATCAACCAACAGAATCAGCTTCATCATAAATGACGTTGAATAATACAAATTGGAGGAGTTTCAATAATGGCAGGTAGTATTCTACTAACTTTAGCATTGGTGTTTAGTATCTTCGCAATGATAATGTATTTCTTTACATTTAGAGGATCAAGCAACACCATAAATATGGCTCGTATTTCATATCACGGAATGGCTATGCTTGTAATAGTAGCATCGGCATATCTATTGTATCTAATATTATCACATCAATATCAATTCAAATACGTTTATAGTTACAGCAACAGTGATTTACCTTTAGGATTTTTAATCTCTACATTCTGGGCGGGTCAAGAAGGAAGTTTCATGCTTTGGTTGTTGTTAACTGCGATTATAGGAGTTTTTCTCCAATCGTATACCTCAAAGCGAGGCGACTTGGAAGCAAGAGTTATGTCGGTTTTTGCATTGGCAACTACATTTCTTTTGGCAATGGTTTCCCCTTTACTAAAAAATCCTTTTGAGTATATCTGGATTCATCCAATTTTTCTCGATATTAAAAGTGTAGCCCCTTCTTTCCTTAATTTACCTTTTATTCAGAACTTTTTATTTAGTGATCCATCAAGCGGACAAAATTTTGTTAAGATGAACACAGACCTTTATTCAGCCTTAACAACCGCAGGGATTTCAGTAAATGATTTTATTATTCACGGAAAAGGATTAAATCCACTTCTCCAAAATTTTTGGATGCAAATTCATCCTCCGATTTTGTTTGTTGGATTTGCTATGGCAACTGTTCCTTTTGCCTTTGCTATTGCCGCAATGATGAAAGATGATTATAAAGATTGGGTGCGTCAATCATTCCCATGGGTTGCAGCCGGTGCAGGTGTTTTGGGATTAGGAATTATGCTTGGTGGTTATTGGGCTTATGGTATTCTCGGTTGGGGCGGTTATTGGGCTTGGGATCCGGTTGAAAATTCAAGTCTCGTTCCGTGGATTGTAAGTGTAGCTGCTATTCATACAATGCTTGTGCAAAGAAAAACTCAAGCAAAGGGGGGAATTGGGAAATTCGCTAAAACGAATTTGATTCTTTCAATTCTAGTTTATGTCCTTGTAATTTACAGTACCTTCTTAACTCGTAGTGGAATTTTAGGCGATGCCTCTGTTCACTCTTTTGTTGATCCGGGAACAGTGGTTTATCTCTTTTTAGTGATATTCATTTCGACCTTTATTCTAATAGGTGTTGGAATGATTGCATTTAGATGGAAATCTCTTAATGAACAGAGTGATTATCAAGAAGGATTGCTCTCAAGAGAATTAGCATTATTTACCGCCTCAGTAACGCTTGGTGCTTCGGCAATTATTGTTTTAGTCGGAACATCTGCTCCAATTTTTCATCAATCAGTAGATACGGTTTTTTATAATGAAATGCATGTTCCATTAGCAATAATAATTGGTCTGTTAAATGGTCTTAGTTTACTATTAAAATGGAAACATACAGAAGGAAATGAAATAATAAAAAAATCACGCTTCTCAATTATTGCGACTATTCTTTTTACGCTGTTAGTTGTGGTTTTTGGAGAAGTTCACAATATAATGATGATTCTTTTAACCTTTTCTGCTGCATTCACATTATTTGTTAACGGTGAAATTGCTTACAAAATTATTCGTGGTAATAGAACAATGCTTGGCGCTTATGTTACTCATATGTCGTTCGCAATTTTTATTCTTGGGGTAATCGGTTCCTCTGCATATAGTCAAGAAAAAGATGTCAATCTTATTAAAGGTGAAACTCAGGAGCTTTTCGGCTACAAAATTAAATTTACCGGTTATCAGCCTTTTCAAAATGACAAAAAGTATTATTTTAATATCGATGTTGAAGAGGGTGGAAAAGAATATCAAATTAGACCCGTTATGTACGTTAGTGATTTTAATATGGGATTAATGAGAGAACCCGATATTCTAAACGGTTGGATTCGTGACTTCTATATTTCTCCATCCGGTTATGAAGATGGTTCTCAGGCTGAAGGTGGACATTCAGATGTAATTTCATTAGGTGAGGGTGAAATTGCAGATTTTCATGGTGCCAAAATAATGTATAAGGAATTTACAAAACCTGACATGCAGGCTATGATGGCAGGTGGCGATTTCAAAATGGGAGCAAAATTAGTTATCGAGAAAGAGGGTAAAACTTATGAAGCTGAATCATATATGCAAAGTAATGGCGGACAAATAAGTTATGTAGAAGCTGACCTCAAAGAAGCCGGAATTAAATTAGTTATCGGAAAAATCGACCCGATGAGTCGTAAAGCTGAATTTACAGTATCTGATGCTGAAAATGGTGATACCCATTCCGTTAAACCTGCGAAAGAAGTTCTTTCAGTCACAGCCAGCATTAAACCATTTGTAAATTTAGTTTGGATTGGTGTTCTTGGTATGTTCGCCGGATTTGTTTTGTCTACATGGAGGAGATTGAAAGAATCGAGTCTTTAAGAAAAATAAAAACAAATTATTTATTAAAACCCGCATTTATTGCGGGTTTTTTTATTTTAATTATTTCTTCTTACTATTATAATTTTCACTATTTTTGGATGCATTTTTTAACAAAAAAGAAAATAATATGTTCAAAAATCTGCTTCCTAAAGAAGAAAAATATTTTGACGACTTTAAAGATATGATCAGTGTTTGTCAAAGTATGGCTTCGATAACTCACGATCTATTTTCAAATGCTCCTTATGATCCTACTCTACTTTTAAAACTAAAGCCTCTTGAAAACAGAGGTGATGAAATCACTTTCAGAGTTGTAAAACGTTTGAATAAATCTTTCATCACTCCTTTTGATAGAGAAGATATATTCGCTCTAATAAAAAAACTTGACGATATTTGTGACATTTTGCTTGCGGCAGCCATTCGTTTAGAGGTATTTAACATTACAGAAAAAATACCGGATGCAGATAGAATTACTACTATAATAGTTGCTCAAATACGAGAACTTGAAATTGCAATTACAGATTTAAGAAATAAAGATTCCAAGTTTAATGAATGTAAAGCAGTTAAAGATTTGGAAACTGAAGCTGATACTATATATAGACAAGCTTTGAAATCCATTTTCTCAGATGAAAAAGATGTTTTAAATGTTATTAAGTATAAAGAGATTCTTGATTTATTAGAGGATGTTTCAGATAAGTGTCAAGCAGTTGCGAATGTCATTATTTCAATATTTCTAAAGTCATCATAGATATATGGATTATCAGTTACTAATTTTCCCTGTTCTAATAATAGTGCTCGCATTAATTTTTGATTTTTATAACGGGATGAATGATGCTGCAAATGCGATTGCAACTGTTGTTTCAACAAAAGTACTCACCCCCTTGCAAGCCGTAACCTTTGCAGCTTTCTTCAATTTTGTTGCAGCATTTCTCTTTCCTGCTGCAGTAGCATTAACTATTGGAAAAGGGCTCGTAGATGTAAATATTGTTGATAACACCATGATTATGTCGGGACTTGTCGGGGCGATTTTAGTCACCGGCGGGGCAACTCATTTCGGTATGCCGATAAGTGCTTCACATGCAATAATCGGTGGTTATGTTGGAGCAGCATTTACTAAAGCAGGCATTCCGGCATTAATTCTAGGTGGATTCACTAAAATTTTAATATTCATTTTTGTAGCACCACTGTTAGGGTTTTTATTCGCATATATTTTTTCTGTAATCACTTTATGGATTGTTAAAGATAAGCAACCGAGAAAAGTAGACAAACAGTTTAGAAAACTTCAGTTGGTTTCAGCAGCAGCATATAGTTTAAGCCATGGTTCAAATGACGCACAAAAAACGATGGGTATCATCACTGCTATTCTAATTGCTAATCAGTTTATTCCTTCTGATATTTCACATCCTCCATATTGGGTTATTATGGCAAGTCATACCATGATTGCACTCGGCACTTTATTGGGCGGCTGGAAAGTTATTAAAACAATGGGAATGAAGATGACAAAAATTACCCCCTTTGGAGGGTTTAGTGCAGAAACCTCTGCCGGTCTGACAATAATTACTGCAACTATCATGGGTATTCCGGTAAGTACTACACATACAATAACAGGAGCTATAATCGGAGTTGGATCAATTAAAGGACTTTCAGCAGTAAGGTGGGGAGTTGCAAAAAATATTTTATGGGCATGGGTATTAACCATCCCATTATCAGCATTAGCTGCATCATTAACTTACTTAACTTCTTCATACCTTTTTCGATAATACAGGTGTAATAAATTTTTAATTATATGGGTTTTATGAGGATCAGATTACTCGGGTTATGTTTAGTATTTTTACTTGGAACGGCACTCCCCAACAGTATTAATATCAAGTCAATTGAAATTAATAAAAAAAATATTCCGGCAGATGAATGGAAGTCAATTTCTTTCACACCTAAAGATGAAATCGTTTTCCGCATTGATTTAACCTCCATAGAAAACAGAGACGGAGTCCAATACAAAGTGTATCTGAATGCAATGCCGCTTGCCAATGAAGTTAGCGTTAACGGAGATGCAAGTGTAAGATTAAATTCTCTTGCGGAAAATATTTATATATTTAAAGTAGTTGCTTATTTAATTAACGGTTCTGAAATTGAAACCCCGGCGATTAGTTTCTCTGTTATAAATAAAGCTTTGCACAAAGATGGAGAAGCAGAATCCTCAAATACTCCAAATATATTTTATCTCATAATTGTAATTGTTTTGTTAACTATTATGTTGATTTGGTTTTTATTGAAGGCAAAAAAAGCCGATACCAAAGTGGCAAAAGTACAAGATCAAAAGGATAATATTGATAAACAGATTGAATTATTACGCTTAGAATTAAAACATGTAAAAGACGAAAATCAATTTCTACAAAAACAGATTGTCGATTTAAAAACTAATATAGAAATTCTTGAAAAATCAAATGATGATTTGATTATTCAGAATGAACGCCTTGAAAATAGCAAACAGCAGCTAAATGAACTTCAAGCCGAAAAAGAGAAATTGTTCGCAATTACTTTGCACGATATAAAAAATCCGGCTTCAGCAATCAACGGTTATATCGACCTTCTAAACAGATATGATTTTAACGCGATTGAACAGCAGGATATATTGCAATCATTAGCAGCAAGTTCAATGCAGATTATAAGCCTCTCGCAAAAAATGAGTCGTGTTTTAGTTGCAAAGAGAAAAGAAGAGGCTGACGAATTAAATTTAAACAGCGCTTCATTAAAAGTGATTATTGATCAAGTATGTAAGCGTAATTATGCTTATGCTAGGAGCAAGAATGTTGAATTAATTAATAATGCATCACTACATACACCCGATATAAAAGTTGACCCTCTTAAAATTGATGAAGCCCTTGATAACTATGTAAGTAATGCAATTAAGTTTTCTCCTGAAAATGCGGTTGTTAAAGTGAGTTCTTATTTCAGTGAGAAAAAAGTTTTTGTTGAAGTAACTGATAACGGTCCGGGATTAACAAAATGGGATTCAGACAATGCTTTTCAAAAAGGAAAAACATTAAGTGCTAAACCAACAGGTAGTGAAACGAGTTCAGGCATGGGGCTTTGGATTGTTAAGCAAATTGTTGAACAACATAACGGCGATGTGTGGGTCAAAAGCAAAATTGGTTATGGTGCTACTTTTGGTTTTAGTCTACCCATCTAACTTTTAAAATAATATTTAAAATCAAAAAAGGCTGTCAAACTTAAAAATGACAGCCTTTTCTTTATATTGATGAAACTATTTTTATAATATGTATTTACTTAAATCGCGATTTTTAACAATCGTATCTAATTTATCAGAAACTAATTTTCCGTCTATAATATAATTGGTTGATTTATTTTGGTCGGGAACATCAAATAATATTTCATCCAATAGTGTTGTTAGGATTGTATGTAATCTTCTTGCTCCGATATTTTCAACTTGTTCATTAACTATAGTCGCGAGTCTTGCAATCTCTCTTATTCCGTCCTCCTCAAACGTAAGTGTTACACCTTCAGATTCAAGTAATGCACTATATTGTTTTAATAGAGCATTTTGAGGGATGGTTAAGATTTTAACAAAATCATCTTCTGTTAAACTTTTCAGTTCAACACGAATCGGGAATCTTCCCTGTAATTCCGGAATCAAATCTGACGGTTTAGCAACATGAAATGCACCTGAAGCAATAAATAATACATGATCAGTTTTAACAACTCCGTATTTTGTATTAACGCTTGATCCTTCAACGATAGGTAGAAGATCACGTTGAACACCTTCTCGCGAGACATCAGGTCCATGAGATTTGCTGCTGCCACCGGCGATTTTATCAATCTCATCAATAAAAATAATGCCTGAATTTTCGACACGACTTATGGCTTCTTTTTGAACAGAATCAATGTCAATTAATTTTTGTGCCTCTTCCTGCGCAAGTATTTCACGTGCTTCAGCTATTGTGGTTTTCCTTTTTTTCTTTTTCTTTGGAAGCATACTGGACATAATTTCCTGAATGTTAATTCCCATATCATCACCGCCAAGAGGTCCCATAATTTGCATCCCTACTGCCGGTTGGGTAATATCAAATTCAATCAAACGATCATTCATTTCCCCCCGTTTAAGTTTTTCGCGCATCCATTCACGTGTTTTTTGATTTTGATATGATTCATCATTCCCGTTCTGTTCTTCAACCCCGTCTTGAACAGTTGCCGGTTTTTTAACCGGTGGAATTAGCATATCAAGAATTCTTTCATCTGCCAAATCCTCTGCTTTTGTTTTTACTAATTCAGTCTGTTCGGATTTTACCATATTAACCGAAATATCTACTAAGTCGCGTATCATAGATTCAACATCTCGTCCGACGTATCCGACTTCAGTAAATTTTGATGCCTCAACTTTTACAAAAGGGGCATTTGAAAGTTTTGCTAATCTACGTGCAATCTCCGTTTTACCGACACCTGTTGGACCAATAAGAATTATATTGTTCGGCATTATTTCTTCACGAAGTTTATCATCAACTTGCTGCCGTCTCCATCTGTTTCTGAGCGCAATAGCAACAGCTCGCTTTGCTTCATGTTGTCCGATAATAAAATTGTTTAACTCATTTACAATCTGCGATGGAGTTAATTCATGTTCTAAAAAATTGTTCATCCCGAAAGTCCTTTATGCTTCTATTACTTCAACATTAATTTTGTCATTTGTATAAATGCATATTTCTGAGGCGGTTTTTAATGACTCAAAAATAATTTCACTCGCTGAAAGCGAACTATGTTTTGTCAACATCTTTGCAGCTGCAAGTGCATACATTCCCCCTGAACCAATGGCAACAATTTTGTCATCCGGTTCTATTACATCACCGTTACCGGAGATTATAAGAGCAGTGTTTTCTGCAACAACAGCAAGCATTGCTTCAAGTTTTCTTAAATATTTATCGGTACGCCATTCTTTCGCAAGTTCTACCGCTGCTCGCTGTACATTGCCTCTGTATTGTTCTAATTTATCTTCAAACCTTTCCATAAGTGTAAATGCATCTGCAGAAGCACCGGCAAATCCACATATTACTTTACCATTCAAAATTTTTCGTATTTTTATTGCATTATGTTTCATGACAGTATTCCCTAGTGTGACTTGCCCGTCACCACCAAGTGCCGCTATTCCGTTATGTACAATTCCTATTATCGTAGTTGCTTTGATTGTATCAGACATTATTTCTTTCCCTTATATTTCTTTACTTGTATCACAAAATTAGTTAATAATTTACCCTTAAGGTAATTCCTTTTTCTTCTTAAAATCTTCATACCACTTTATGAATGGGGTAGTTGTTGGCACCGCAGGGAGCCTACCACCGAATCCCATGTATTGGATTACATACATTTGCAAATTTTTTACTTGAGTATTGTACAATAAATCTTCATTTAATGAAACGCCATATTTATCCGCAAACTCAATAGTTTTTTCTTTAAGAAAATTTTCTATTTTTTTATAACCGTATTCCTGCCGAAGTTCACTTTTTACTTCATCAAAAGATTTAGTGATAATGCTTTCTCGTTTTTTGTCGATGAGTTTAAAAATAGAATACCCCTCATGTGTAGATATGGGTCCGTAAACTTCACCAATTTCAAGTTGTGAAGCAATTCTTCCCTTTTCTCCTAAAGAAGCAGCCGGCATCATTCCTAGAATACCGCCATTTTCCCGATTCCAGGTTCTTTTAGTATGAATTTTTGCGAGTTCTAAAAAATCTTTCCCTTGTTCCAATTCTCTTAAAATTAATTCGACTACTTCCAGATTATCAGTTAATATTTCGGCAATATTAACTTGAATCAACATTAGGGAATCCCCTTTTGACTCAATGTAATAGTCTTCAACTTCCTGTTGAGATATTTTTATCGAGTCAGTAAATGAATATCTAAATTCTTCAGCCAAATAAAATTTCTTCCAGCGTTCAATTGCAGATTTTACTTCGGGAATATTTTGCAACCCTCTTTTTTCAGCCTCGATTGCTAACAATTCTTGCTCAATAAAAGTGCGGACACGTTGATTTAATTTAGCAGATAATACTTGGTCACTTACCGGTTCCGAATAGAATCCGTCAAAAATAAAATTTCTTATAAATGATTGAAGAGACAATTTTTGGTTATCTATTTCAATGAAAGTCATACTTAATGTATCGGCTCCAAATGCTTTTTCGATACTCCTAATATCTCCTACAGATATTTTGTAGGATTGTTTAGAGTTTATTGAATCGTTGTTTTTTACCTTTGAATAGATTTCATTTATCTTATCAAAAAGACTCCAGAATAGATCACCATTAGTTTCTATTTTTGTATTTGAAAAGAACTTCTTATAAAACTGTTGATAAACTTCGTCCGTTCGCCGTTCATTAAGGATTGATTTGGTATTGCTTATCCTTTGCTTAATATCTTTGCCTTGAACTATATTGTCAACTTTATCTCTTAAGTAATAAATGAACCAACCTTCTTTTTTCAGGAAAGGAATTGAGTAGCTTCCCTTAGTTAATTCATATAAGAAACTTTCCAGTTCAGAATCAAGTTTTCCAAAGGTTACCTCAAGAGGTATTGACTGCAACAATGCTTCATCACGTTTTGAAAAAATAGAATCAAAATTAATTCCTGATTTTAACTGTTTAAATAATGAAAATATTTCCGTGGAATCGTTTGAGTGAATAAAATTTAGAATTAGTTTATATTTTTCTTTTTCGATTGCTTGAAGTAATTCTTTTTCGGTAACTGAGACTTTACTTTCGATTTCCTGTTTGAACAATTCGTTTCGTAAATACATTTTTTGAATTGCCGGAAAAGTGAAGCGCATAATTAGTGTTGTATCGAATCCTCTCGCATTTGCCTCTTCAGCCCACAAATACTCAGCGATTAATGTAAATAAGAAATTTTGTTTCTCTGAAATTTCATTCCCTTTTGTCCCTAAACTAAAACCCGGAGTTAACTCAAATCTGTGTTTAAATTCCTCAAATAATATTTTATGATTACCAACCGTTGCCACTGTTTTATCGCTTTGAGGTAAATTTTCTGTGGTTAATAGTATCAATACAAATAAAGTGAGTATTAAGTGATATTTATATCTTCGTTTCATTTTTCGATTCATTTTTATTAATAAGATTTTTAAAAGTTGGGATTATTCGTCCGACTTGATTCTGATAAATAATATAATTATTACCAAATCGAGTCACTAATTTTCTCTCTTCAAATATTGACCCGATATAGAAATAGATGACAAAACAAAATATGGAAACCGCAAAAAATATTGTCATAGCTGGTCTGAAAATTAGAAAGATAATGGAGAATAAATAAATTGGATGTCTGCTAATTTTATAAGGGCCTGTAATCCTTAAGTGTGATTCTTCATCAAGAGAAGAAAAGTCATAATTGTTGTTTTTCCATCTTACCAATTGACTGATTCCTAAAAATTCTTTCCCATCGATATGGAATAAAGTCCATACCAAGCCGGCAATGCCAATAGTCTGTGGGATAAGTATCAGCAGGTCGAACGGATAACTTAAATCATAAAGTATAACATCCGGTTTTGGCGAAAGTGCGTAGAATATCATGAAAGTAATAATTGCTAAAACATTATAAAGCAACCGATAATAAGGCAAAAAAAGCGGAAAACGATTTTTCACTTGCAACTTGAATTTATCCGATGCAAGCCATGTATGAATTACAGCAAATAGGATGAACAAAAACAGAATCAATAAAACAGAAAATAAAATGGTCATAAAGTTTTACGCAGACGGGCAACCGGCAATCTTAATTGTTCACGATATTTTGCAACAGTTCTTCTGGCAATGTGAATTCCCTCTTCATTAAGAATTTCAGCAAGTCGGTCATCACTAAAAGGAGCTTTTTTATTCTCTGATTCGATTATTTCCCGGATTCTTTCCTTTATATGTTTATTTGATACTTCCTCGCCAGAATCGGTTGCAAGTCCTTCACTAAAAAAATATTTTAATTCATGTATTCCCATAGGAGATTGCACAAATTTTCCATTAACAACACGGCTAATTGTAGAAATATCCATTTGAATTTCATCGGCAACATCTTTGTAAATCATAGGCCGCAGCCATTTAGGACCTTTTTCGAAAAACTCATATTGCTTTTCTAATATTGCACGCATTACCTTCATTAGCGTCTCGCGTCTTTGTTCAATACACGCAATAAACCACTTTGCTGACTCAAACTTTTCACGTAAAAATTTGTAGGTGGTTTTTTCACGCGGTTCAATCTTTTTTCTTCCTTTGTTTTCATCCAGCATTTCGAGATAGGTACGATTAATGGTAATCGAAGGAAGACTTCTATCATTAAGGGTAATAATAAAATTATCATCCTGTTTTTCTAATATATAGTCAGGGGTAATTTGATTCATCTCAACTGCTTCAAGACTACCATCACCAGGTTTCGGGTTAAGATGTTGAACAATATCCAGTACTGAACGAAGAGTATCCTGGGTTAAGTTCATCCGACTCATTAACAAATCGAATCTTTTCTGAACAAAAATATCAAAATGATCCCTAAGCATTACTTCTGCGAGGAAAGAATAGTAAGGATCGTATGAGGAATGTTGAATTTGAACAAGCAAACACTCACGCAAATCTCTTGATGCAATTGCAATCGGATCAAACAATTGAATTTTCTTAAGAAGAGCTTCTGCCTCTTCATTCGATATTTCAATACGTTGAAAGGCTTTCAATTCATCTAAAATTTTTTCTAAACTTTGTTTTAGATAACCGTCTTCATCGAGATTTCCAATTATTTCCTCTCCCAGAACTATGA
>JAGUXE010000143.1 GCA_020061995.1 Ignavibacteriales bacterium
TCTATTGGTCGAAAATGATGAAGGAATTATTTTGGAGTTCAAATTTTTTGTCCGAACTTTTCATTCATTGATTCGATCTTTACTGAAATTATAAAACCCAATACAAATACTTTATGAATAAAAGATTTCAATAGAATTCATTAACACATCATAGGAAGAGCTTAAAAACTCAGTTTAAGTGAGAAGGTATGCCCAGTTCCTAAATCATTACTCACGGGTGTAAGTGCATAATCAAAATTGAGACCTCCCCAAAATAACCCAAATCCGGTCGTGATATTTTTTGATTCGTACATCGTCTGATAACCCAATCTGAATGCGAATGTATTATCATAAACCACTTCAGAACCTATTAATATATGGTAATCATCATAATTAATATATTTTTGAAATTCGGTTCCTATTGAAGCCGATATTTTTTGTACCGGGAAAAATAAATCATATGATGAACCAACTCTAAATTCAGTAGGAAGTTTAGTAGATTCATTTCTCAGTTTATTCATCACACCGATATTTCTTACGGCTGCTGAAAAACGCCAATCAGCATTTACTTTGTAAGTAGAAGAAAAATCAAAACCCCAGCCATTCGCTTCATCAACCCACAATCCTTCATAAATGTATTTTATTGATGCCCCCACAGAAATATTTTTGTTTATTTCATAACCAGTTGCAAGAGTTCCGAATACATAATGAGCATTAAATGAGCCTTCAGTTTCACCCGGTTTTTCTCTAATTTCAATATTGTTAATTGAGGTAGAATTAAATCCAAATCCAAAAGGAAGTCCAAGAAAGTTAAACTTTACACCTAATATTTCACTTTGGATACCTTGTATCCATTCATTATGCATTAAAAATATTTCAGTTTTAGAGTCTTCTGTTAATCTGGATGAGTTATAAAAGAGAGATGTAACATCATTTGCCATTGAAGTACCTGCTTCACCTAAAGCAACATTTCTGGCACCAAATCCAAGTTTTAAGAATGATAACCCGCTGTTCCCCGCAGATTGTGCAAAGATTAAATTAAATCCCAAAATAAATACTAAGAAAATTTTGTTCATTGTTCTCTCAAATTAGTCAATCATTAAAAAATAATATTTAATCCAACTATATGTTGTGCATACGGTGAATAAGGTTCATATGCAAAGGCATAATCAAAACCTACGACAATTTTACCCAATTGATGTTGATATCCAAAACCAAGTGATGGACGAGCAGGGGTATCAGTTGTTGAAATATTAATATTATCAATCCCGCCTCTCAAATTCAAATAATTAAAGATATTGTATTCAATACCAAATCTTACCAATCTATTTTTCATATTATTAAATTCATATTCAGCTGCTAAAATAATACCCGGATCCTCAATTTGATAACTCACAGCCAATTTTTTTGTTGTAGGGAATTTATTCTCAGAAGTTGTTCCATCCGTACCAAAAAGTGGTGAAGTATCCCACTTATATTTTGCATTCAAATCAGAAATTGTGAAAGCAAAAGTGATTTGAGAGTTGAACATATATATAGCACCAATATCAAAGCCCAAACCTGTCGAAGTAATATCTTCATATAGTTTATAATAGTAAAATTTAATCCCAAGTCCGACTGCAAATTTTTCTGAAAATCGATTTGCAAATGCCATAAAAAATTGGTTCTCAGAAGTTGTTAAATCCCCTTTTTTAAATCCTTGATTATCTCTTCCATCAATTTTTGTAACTCCGGCATTTATTAATCCAAGACTTATCCCTGCAGTCGAACGAGGTTTTTTTGGTATTACTAACGAATCTCTATCAGAATAAAACTCAAAACGTCTTGTAAAGTTGACAAAGTTCAAAGATCTATCTAAACTAAGAAAAGAATATGCCGAAGAAAAAGAATTATCAATTTGAAATACTGATAGTGCAGGATTATAATATGAATTCAGACTGCCTTTATTGATTGATGAAATAGCATTTCCTAAAGCAATCCCTCTTGGCCCAAAGCCCAATCGACTAAAATTTCCCGGAGCAACATTAGTAGGGTTGAACCCTTGTTGAGCAAAAGAAATGTTTAGAAAGAATAAAAAAATTAAAATAATTGTTTTCATCAAAAACCTACTGCAAAACCATAATTTTACCAAATACTGGGTCGTTAGAATTAATATCGATTCTATAGAAATAAACTCCATTTGGGACAATATTACCGTTCTGATCACGTCCATCCCAAAAATCGATTACACCGTTGATATCATCCTCGTTTGCCGAATTAATTTGGTGAGTAGTATTTCCACGCATAGCATTTTGAATTATTGTACGAATATAATTCATCCCAAAATCGAATAAACGAATTGTTACCGAAGCAGTTTCACCTGAAGAATTATATTTGATTTTCACTGATTCAGATTTGGGAGAAAAAGGATTTGGATAAGCATAGGTTTCTATTTTGGAACTTAATTGTTGTGAAGCAAAAAATATTTTCCAATCATCATTCCAATAATCATTTATACCACTTACTCTAATTAATCCATCAGTAGTTCCTAACCAAATAAATTCACTATTCTGGGTGAATAAGGCCGAATAAAAAATTGATGTTCGTAAAGACAAATTTGTCGATTTATCTTTAATTAAACCTGGTAAAATCCAACTTTTTCCATTATCAGCTGAACGAAACACTCCGTTGTCAGTAGCCGCAATCACCTTCTGACCGAATAACCCAAAATTATGAGCCTTTTCATTTAGGAGTGAAATACTCCAGGTTGAGCCTCCATCAGTTGAGGAACTTACTGCATAATCTTCATTCTGATCTTCTGCTTTCCATGATGCAGCCCAGATAGTATTAGAGTTTTTATGATAATCAATTGCAACAATAAAATTCCCTGAAATACCATTAAACTGATTTTGATGATTAAATTTTGTCCATGGGATTTGGTCAGATGGAAGAAGTGCAGCAGTAGTTTTGTTTATCCCATTCGCTGTACCGACATAAACTGTCGAGTCATTTGCTGCCACAACGGAAAAGATTCGATGATTCAAATTATTTTCTTTACCGAATTTCCCAGCTACAGGTTGTAATGTAAAATCAAGTGTGTCATTAGGCGAAATGCTATTTAATCTATCGGGAGGTAAGAGAATTCTATCCCATTTTCGATTTGGATTAATAATTAAACTATCAATATTGCACCGACGAAGTCCACCGGCAAAAGAAGTGATCCAGACATAATTCTTAGTTGTAACTATATCATAAGAAATATTTTGTATTGCGACTGTAACAGGTAAAGCTCTAATTTGATTAATTCCATAAGTAAGAATTGAATCCCCTTCTTCATCGATAGGCTGTGGAACTAAAATCCAATCATCCCCATTATTAGTTGAAAAACGGATACCGCTCCCCTCAGGTAAACTTTGTCCGTCTCGTTTTACCGAATGAGCTGTAGTAGTCCAAACAATATTATTAACTTCATCATAATGTAGAGCTGATATTGATTCAGTTCCAAATGAATTTGTGCCGTAATAATTTGTCCAGCTATTACCGTTGTCAGTAGTTTTGCTGACTCCTCGAGAGGTACCAATCCAGATGGTTTGACCATTAACAGCAATATCATTTATGCTATTACTGGCCGGAGTTTCTGAAGTTGACACTTTAGAAAAATGAATTTGATCATCAACAGTATATGAAATTGGTTTGAATTGCGAATTTGTTTTAACACAAAAGATGAAAATTGAAAAGATGAATATTTTTTTTATCATTGGACAAGAATATTATGTGAAATTTCATTACTTAATTTGTTTCCTCTATCAATAGCCCTGAAAACGAATCTCCACAATCCGTTTGTAGTAGTGAAAGGAAGTTGCACGGTCAGAGAATAAATTCCGTCTCCGGCGACTTGATCACCAGAAGATGGAGAAATTATTAATCCACCATCATCATATAAAGAAATTGTTGCACCGCTTGTTGTTCCATCAGGACGATAGGATTGGAGATAAACATCTCTTACATCTCCTAATCCATTTGAATCTTCAACTTGTATTGAAAAAAATTCCATTACAGAAGGAGTAATCAAAGTGATTGTATCAGGGGCAGTTAAACTCGATAACACCGGTGGGATATTTGTCTTTCCATTATTATAGAGAAAAACCTCTTGCCCAATTTGATTTGTTGAATTATTATCAGTGGAGACATAATATTCAATGGTATAATTACCATTAAGGTAGTTTTCACTGAATGGAACTCTATTAGAATACTTACCATCGCCAGGTGATAAATCTCCATTGTTTACATTCCCGTTATCTAACAAAAATATTCTTTCATTAGAAATGGTTTTCCTATCCGGGCCAAAAATAGTACAATAGACGGAAGCGACCTGATCAAAAGTTACAAATTCAACGGTTAGAGTAAGGAGTGAATCTAATGGGTTATAATTATAATTATGAATTGAAGTGAGTGTTTTAACTCTATAAGAAGTATGTGTAACTTCAACAACTCCTGATAATTCCGGCTCACAACCATTCAGTAATAAAACAGTTATAATAAGACTAACAAAAATGTTTTTATTCATGCTATAAATATCGTTTAGCTACTTTTAGTTCAAAAGGTAAAAAATCATCTACTCAAAAAGTTATTATGAATGGTGATGGAGAAAATGAGACAATAAAAATTAAATAACTGAAATATCCGGTAACTTTTCTTTTAAAATCTATTTCAGAATTATCATAAACAGGTGGATGTTTTACTTTAATGAAGAAATATAAGATCAATGCCCAAAAAAGCCAACCACTCCA
>JAGUXE010000069.1 GCA_020061995.1 Ignavibacteriales bacterium
ACGGATGTAACGGATGGTTACGGATGCAAACGGATGATTTTATCCATAACATCCGCTAAAATCCGTGTGCATCCGAGAATAAAACGGGTTGAATTAGAAAAAGATTGATGGGAACTAGGAATATTTTCAAAGAAATGTAGTTTTTAAATTACCTAATCTAATGAAAAAAATTAAAATATTAAGAATTATTGCTCGGCTTAACATCGGCGGTCCTGCCATGAATACAATTATCCTTACAGAAGGTTTAGATAAGACAAAATTTGAGTCTTTACTTGTTTGCGGCAGCATAGGTAAGGATGAAGGCGATATGTCTTATTATGCCTTCCAGAAAAATATAAAGCCCATTTTTATTCCCGAGTTAAAACGGGAATTGAATATTTTAAGCGACTTAGCAGCTTTTAAAAAGATTTATAATATTATTAGAACTGAAGAGCCAGATATAGTTCATACGCATACTGCTAAGGCGGGTGCCTTAGGTAGGTTCGCTGGTATATTGTATAATTGTTTTAAACCTTTTGCTCATAAGCGAATTAAACTTATCCATACATTTCATGGACACATATTTGAAGGATATTTCAGCAAGATTCAGACTAAATTTTTTATTTTAATTGAAAGATTTTTAGCCCCCTTTACTTCTAAAATCATAACTGTCAGTGAATCCTTAAAAAAAGAACTCATCTCTTTAAAAATATCTCAAGAGACTAAGATTAAAGTTATTCCTTTAGGTTTGGAATTAGATAGATTCTTGAGCCTTTTGCCAAGAGATGATAATATTTTAAATATTGGCATTGTAGGCAGACTCGTACCGATTAAAAATCATTGTTTATTTTTAGAAGCCGCAGCTAAAGTTATTGCTGATAATCCAGGGATAAGGTTAAAATTCAAAATTATTGGCGATGGAGAATTGAGAAAGGATTTAGAAGAATACTCGTATAAACTTAATATTCAAGAACAAGTAGATTTCTTGGGCTGGCAAAAAGACTTAGTTAATATTTATTCAAATCTAGATGTAGTTGCATTGACCTCAATAAATGAGGGCACACCTGTATCTTTAATTGAAGCTATGGCATCGGGTAGGGTGGTAGTGGCAACCGATGTGGGTGGAGTCAGGGATTTATTGGGAGGAAAAGTCGGCACCACGGTAAAACCTGATGTTGATTTTATGGTTTTAGAAAGAGGGGTAATAGTTAAATCCGGAGACGTAAACGGCTTTACCGAGGCTTTGGTTTATTTGCTGGATAATTCCAAATTAAGGAAAGATATGGGTATTGCCGGAAGGGAGTATGTAAGAAGAAATTTTGGAAAAGAAAGGTTGATAAGGGATGTAGAGGGATTATATGAAGAGATATTACTAGGGACTGCCTGGGCAGTGTTTTAGGGTCAGTCCCCTTCGGGGACAGACCCTTCATCTGTCGGGGACAGTCCCTGTTTTAAGGCACTACCAAAAGTGCTTTTTTTATTTGTATATTTATTTTTTAACTTTATGTGGTATAATACCTTAACTATGGATATTAAAATTGTACAATATGCCCCTTTTTTCTTAATACCCTTTGTTTTGAGTTCTGTTTTTACGCCGTTAGTCCGCTTCATTGCCCTCAAAAAAGGTCTAATATCCTATCCTCGCGTTGACCGCTGGCACAAGCATCCTACCGTAATCTTGGGTGGTATAAGTATATATTTGGCTTCGGTAATCTCAGCTATTATGTTAGGGATTGTAAATAAAGGTACGCTGGGCCTATTTATCGGAGCAACCTTTTTATTTATTGTTGGCCTCTTAGATGATAAATACCATTTTCGGCCCTATACTAAATTATTCTTACAAATTATTGCTGGCTGTATCGCCATTTTCTTTGGAGCTGCTATAGGGTTACCCATTAATAAACTTTTTATTATACCCTTAACTTTATTATGGATTGTTGGGGTTACAAATTCATTTAATCTTTTAGACAATATTGATGGCTTGGCAACAGGAATTGCCGCTATAGCTTCATTGATGATATTCTTCTCTTCACTAATCTTCGCTAATAATACATTAGGAACATTTAGTCTTGTTTTAGCCGGTGCTGCTTTAGGTTTCTTACCCTATAATCTGAATCCGGCTAAAATTTTTATGGGTGATTCTGGCAGTATGTTTCTGGGTTATTCCCTAGCTGTGATTTCCATAAGCGGAACAACACGCAACATCTCGAATCTTTTTGCTACCATACTTATTCCGGTATTTATTTTAAGCGTCCCTATCTTTGATACAATATTCGTCATGATCATTAGGCAAATACGTGGAAAGAAGATTTTTGAAGGTGGAACAGACCACACTTCACATAGTTTGGTTGCTTTAGGGCTTTCCCCGAGAAAAACAGTTTTTCTATTATATATTATAAGTATCGCCTTCGGGTTAATTGCTCTTTCATATTCACGATTGGATGTCTTTCTTATTTCAGTAATCGCGTTCCTGGCCGTTGTTATATTATTGTTTTTCGGAGTCTTTTTATCGGAAAATGTGGTTTATAATAACGGGGACTTAGACTATAAGAAATGGCAGGAGCTGAAAAATAATAAGACCATTTTGAATAATATATTATTGTACAAGCGCAGGATAGTAGAGGTTTTGTTGGATTTGGTCTTTATTTGTCTGGCTTATTATTCTGCATATTTTTTGCGGTTTGAAGGTCCATTATTAGCCAGTAATTTGCCTTTAACAGAAAAATCTTTAGCGTGGTTGATTTTGATAAAGATATCTGTTTTTTATATATTCGGTCTTTATCGCGGTGTCTGGAAATATATCAGCATATCAGATTTGATTACGATATTTAAAGCCGTTACCTTAGGTTCTGCTTTTTCTATAATAGCATTTACATTTTTATTCCGATTCCAAGATTTTTCT
>JAGUXE010000014.1 GCA_020061995.1 Ignavibacteriales bacterium
CAATCTTGACTAAATAGTAAATTTATAATTGAAAATCGGGGGCTCTTATTTTTCAATAATGAGAAATATTTGTCATGAATCAATTATTAATTTTGTTTAGATTTTTCATTAATCCTCACATTTCAATTTAGATTGATTCATAAAGTCTAATTTACGATAAAAAAAGCATTCTTCCTTTTTTAGGCATCATATTTGTTGATTATTGGCAACAGTTAAAATTCTAAAAAAGGAAAATTAAAAATGATGACCATTACTGAAGAATGTATCGCTTGCAATGCATGTGTGGATGAATGTCCTGCTACCGCAATTTATAATGCCGGTATTGATTATGAGATAAACGGAGTTGTCACTCCTCCTCTTTCTGAAGATCACCCTTATGTTGTTGGTGAATTATGTGATGATTGTAAATCTTGTCAAGAAGTTTGTCCGGTTGATGCTATCGTAGAAGTATAAATTAACCCAAAATTGTTTAAGGCTGATATTAAAACCATTAGGGGAACCGATGTTTGTAATCGGATATGGTTTTGAGATCAGCCTCTTTTATTTTAAATACCGTTAAACATTAATGAATGTTTAAATTAAAAAAAGCGGTTGAACCGCTTCTTTTAATTTCGAGGGAAATTATTTAATGTCTGTAACTTTACTTATATCGTCAAGTTTTACGAATTTTTCATTGAATTTAAAATTTCCTTTTCCGGTTTTCGTAGTTTTGATAACTTTTACATTCACGCCGGAATCTCTTTTTTTGCCTTTAGCTTTATCAGAAAAACTCTGCTGTTTTGCCATTTCGTTATTCTCCTTAAATTTGAACTTAAAAATATTAAAAAATGAAGCAAAATAAAAATAAAATTTCTTCCCCCATAGAGGTAAAATGAAATATTCTATTTTAGGCAAAACCGGACTTAAAATCTCCAAAATCGGATTCGGCAGTTACAGAGTTGACTATAGAGTGCAAGAACATCGAGATGCGTTAGAATACGCGATTAAAAATAGTATCAACTTAATTGATACCTCAGCAAATTATTCTGATGGCGGTAGCGAAATTTTAATAGGAAATGTTTTAAAGGATTTTTTGGGGGAACAAATAGTTTCAAGATCTGAAATTGTTGTTGTCTCAAAGGGAGGATATATTCAGGGTAAAAATCTTGAAATTGCAAAACAAAAAGAAATAAATGGGAATCCTTATCCGGAGGTTGTAAAATGTTCTCCCGATTTGTGGCATTGTATCAGTCCTGAATTTCTGAAAGATCAAATCACTTATTCATTAGAACGTCTTCAACTAAATAAGATTGATGTTTATCTTTTACATAATCCGGAATATTTCCTTAATTACACACACTTCGTAAATATAAATGAACATAGAAATGAATATTATAACCGTATTAAGAAAGCATTCACTTTTCTTGAGGAAGAAGTTGCAAACGGAAGGATATCTTATTATGGAATATCATCAAACACATTTCCCTCAACCGAAAGTGAAATTGATTTTACATCTCTTGAAGAAGTATTGAAAATTGCTAATGAGATTTCATCTCTTAATAATTTTTCGGTAATTCAACTTCCTATGAATCTGTTAGAAAAAGGAGGCTTAAATAAATCAAACGGCAAATCCGTTTTAACAATTGCAAGAGATAATAGTATTGGTGTATTGATTAACCGTCCATTAAATGCAATTGTAAATAATAAACTACATCGTCTCGCTTCTTTCCCAGCCTCTGAAAATTATACTAAAACTGAAATAGTACAACTAATTAAAGACCTTTCTGGTTTGGAAGAAAAAATAAAAACTGCAATCTCAGTTTATAATATCGGCAGTGCTGACTTGAAGAGTTACTTTGACTGTTTATCGCTTGGAGAAATTTTGTCGAATTACTTTAAAAAGTTAGACAACCCAACTCATTTTATTGAGATGAAGCAACAATACTTCATCCCTCGTGCAAATTATGTTTTGTCATCTTTGAATAAACTTGAATTTGAGAATAATCATCTACTGGATCAACTTAATACTTATGCCGTTTCAACCAATATTTTACTGGATGCGATTCAAAGTCATATTTCACGCATTCATGAAAAGTTTTTCGAACCGTTGGAAAATGAACTTAAAAAATACCTGACTAGAAATGATCAATCACTCAATCTTTCACAAAAAGCCGTTTTAATGATGCAGTCATTAAGTGAAGTAAATTCTGTATTAGTTGGAATGAGAAAGAAAATCTATGTAGACGCCATTTTACAAATCTCAGATAAAGAATCAATAATTAATGCCGAAAATTTTTTTGCCGGATAAAAGTTTAAATCAGATCGACAAAGTTCGCTGAAATAAGTTTTGCAAGATCATCCGGACTAACATATATTTGAGTACCTCTAACACCTGCACTGATAAATATTCTTTCAAATAGTTGTGCAGTTTCATCAATATAAGTTGGAAAAAGTTTTTTCATCCCAATTGGTGAACAACCACCTCTAAGATAACCGGTAAGCGGTTGCAATTCTTTCATTTTAATCATTTCAATATTTTTATTCCCGGAGACGGTAGCACCTTTTTTAAGATTTAATTCCGCATTCCCCGGTACGCAGAAAACTACAATTCCGGTTTTATCTCCTTGTCCGACAAGCGTTTTAAAAACTGATTCAATCTCAGCTCCGATCTTTTCAGCAACCGTCACAGCTGAAAGATCACCCTCATCAACCTCATAATTAGAAATAGTAAAATCAACTTGTGCTGCTTCCATTATTCGGATGGCATTTGTTTTTGACATCAAGAGTTGCTTTCCTTCAACTTATATAATTTCCACCATGGTGTACGAGGAGATTCGTGATGTTCATGATGATAACCAAAAAAGTAGCAACTCAACATCGCCCAAAGATGATTTAACTTTTGTGATCGCGCATTATGTGGTTTCATATCATCAGTGTGTGGTTTACGATGCGGTTGATATGTACCAAAGTAAAACAATTGTAATGTCCCAAGAAAAGCAGGGATAACCCAAAAGAACCAGATATTAATTTCACCAAAAAAAAGTTTTAGTAAATTGAAAACGATAGCCATAATAATTATTTGAGTGATGGTCGTATATCTTATCATAAATGAAAACCACCAAATAAAAAAGTTTTGAGAATTGATATTAAAATCAGGATCATCTGCCTCGCCAGGAGTTTTGTGATGCATAAAGTGATTTTTTATTAATCTATTATAAGACATCCCGGCAAAAAGAAAAGTAGATATAATTCCGATTCCTTTATTAATGATTTTAGAATTTGAAATCGTGCCATGCATAGCATCATGTGCTGTTATAAATAGACCCGTATATAAATATGCTTGTATCAATAAATGGACATAAAACCATAGTGAAGCGAAACTGACCTCAACATAGTTCAAGGAATAGAATAGATGACCACCCCATATTGAAATAATCAGTAGTGCAATTAAAACTCCCATGGTTTTCCTCACAATGTTATTCCGATAATGATAAAAAAGATTAACTGAACAATAAAATAATAAGCGGCTATTTTTGTGTTTACAGTAATTTTCATTTTTTGATAGAATATTGTAAATATGAAAGTTAACAAAAACCAGGCGACATAATTTTGAAGAGGAATAACATTACTCTCCCAATTCCAATAACCTAATTTAATTGCCACAGGCTCAAGGAAGAAATCGAAAACCACAGCTCCGATAGAAGCAAGCAAAGCTTTCAAAAAGAAATTTAACTCATACTTCTCAAATAAATTTATTAAACCTAGAATCACAAAAACCCAATTAATTCCAATTATTACCGGAACACCAAACAACATAAAACCAAGCACATCACCATATGAATAGGCTCCGAATATTATGCCGGTCTTAACTCCAATCACTTCAGTAATAAAAGTGAATATAAATGTAGTCACAAACCAGAGTATTAATTTCTTTTGATTATTATTGAATAATTTAGTAGATACAATTACAGCACTTAAGAGCAATGTATAGGGG
Source organism: Ignavibacteriales bacterium (assembly GCA_020061995.1). The sequence continues at coordinate 3,974 of JAGUXE010000014.1, forward strand.
GTTAGTAATTTCATCAAAGGGACGAAATAATCAATTGAATGTCCTATTATCCCTACTAAATATAAAAGAGTAATAACAAACTCTTCCCTATGTTTTCTTAGATATTTCATACGGAAATTTTTCGTCCCTTCCAATTAAGCTTCTTTCGCTTCGCTTGTACCGCCGAATAAACCCCCACATAAACCATTATTACAAATTGAAGTGGATGAAGAATCAAATTGTATATCACGTTTTGCTTTGATAAAATCGAGACTAATATCCTATTTGATATTATGAAAATAATTGCAAAATAATATAATTCATTATAGACAATACCTATAAAAGGAGAAACTCCGATAGCAAAAAAAACTAAAATCATTGAAATAAAAACGACTGCCGGCAGTTGAAATCCGGGATAAAAATTTTTCGAATATCCGGTAATAGCCTCATTAAAACTTTTATACATCGAACAAAATATTTGATTATCACCAAGTAATGTCATCATTTTGTATTGGTTACTCTTTAATTTCCGCGCGATTCCCATATCCTCAACAACATTATTTTTAACTGCTGCGTGTCCGCCAATATTATTGTAAATACTTTTTTTTATCAATATTGTTTGACCGTCGGCGGCAATGTAAGATTTATTTTTCGAAGTAAATACTTTTCTTAAAGGAAGAAGTGAGAGCAAAATCCAATTCATGAGTGGAACAACCAACCATTCACCAAAACTATTAATCTTTTGAGTAGGGAAAACAGTTAGCATGTCAAGTTTATAATATGACATAATTGAAACAAGTGAACTAATTGCTTCATCTGCAAGCGTAACATCAGCATCAAGAAATAACAGATAGTCACCTTTAGCTTTTTGCGAAAGCTGATGACAAGCCCAATTTTTTCCGAGCCAACCGACAGGGATTTCACTTCCGTTAATCAAACTAAGTTGGGGAAGTTTTGCGATGTAGTTTTTAACGATGGAAGCAGTTCTATCCATCGAATTATCATCAAGTATTAAGATTTCGGCAGCTTGATGGTCTTGTTTTGTTAATGATTCAAGTAGATTCCCGATATTTGATTCTTCGTTACGAGCGGGGATGAGGATGGAAACTGAATTTGTCGATGGGTGTAATGAGTTAGTTTTTTTAACTTTAGGAGCAGTAAAGAAATTAAAGATTGCTACTGCTGCAAACAAAAAACTCCCAAACAATATAAAAACTAAAAAATAATCCATCCGTTAATTAAAAAGATTTAATATCTGTTTTTTATCGGCTGCCTCTTTAGAGCAGAGTTGTATATTATTAATGAAAGCCCTACTAAAAGTATCATAATCTTTAAGAATATCTTGAACATTAATTCTCTCTCCAAATCTTAAATATATATCAGGTTTTTTCTGATCGTTAAATTGTATTTTAAACGCAATCGGCAATACGAATGACGCCTTCTTTAGTCCCGCTGTGAACTTAAGTAAACCCTTTTTGATTGTAAATGGTTCAATATCAAATGGAAGAATTTCACCTTGCGGATAAATCGTAACAAATGATTCTTCATCTGAGACAATTTCTCTTGTATACTGAATGGTTTGGACCATACTTTTAGGATTAAATAAATTTATTGAGTAGGCTCCAAGCTTTCTAAAAAACCAATATCTTTTTAATTGATCTTCAAGCATCAAGATGTAGAACTTTCTACTACTGAAATACTTTCTGTGAATAAAGTCAATCAGAAAACCGTCCCACCATGAAAAATGATTGGGAGTCACTATTAAACCTTTTCCCTCCTCAATTAGAGGTGGTTTATTCAAAAGATAAAAGTGATCGAAATTATTCTTTAATTCTCGATCGATATAAAAATTGAAAAGGTATCTTGCCCACAATTTGTGATCAGATTTTATCATCCAAAATCTTTACTTATTAATTCAGAAGTAATTTTTCCTGATAGAAGTACAAGTGGAATGCCGCCTCCTGGGTGTGCACTTCCTCCACAGAAATATAATCCTTTATATTCTTTTGAACGATTGTTTTGTCGTAAGAATGCAGCATATTTATTGTTAGAAGAAATTCCATAAAGACTACCAAAACGACTTGATGTATTTGTTTCTATCAAAACCGGATCAAGAATTGATTCAGTTATAATTTTAGTTTCTATATCTATACCAAGTATTTTTTCAATTTTCTTGATAATAATGCCTCTCATTCTGGCAACTTCGGTTTGCCAATCCTGTCCACAATTATAAGGTGCATTTATCATAACAAACCAGTTTTCACAACCATCGGGAGCATCATCTGGATTAAACTTAGACGAGATATAAATATATACGGTCGGATCACTGTGGCATTGTTTATTAGAGAAAAGGTCATCGAATTCCTTTTTGTAATCAGATGAAAATAGAATATTATGGATTTCAAGTTGGGCATGAGTGCCTTTAATTCCCCAATAAAACACAATAGCCGATGAAGAAGGTTCATGCTTAGCATATCTTTCAAAGGCTTTTGATTTATGTTCACCTAATAGATTTTTATACGTATAATTCACATCGGCATTTGAAACAACTGCATCGAATTCAAGTCTCTTTCCGTTTAACTCAATTCCATTAATTCCTTTATTGTCAAATAATATTTTATCTACTCTAGAATTATTATGAATCTCTACTCCCAATTTCATTGCAATTTTATTCAATGCCGTGGGTATTGCAAAAATTCCCTTTGTTGAAATAAAAGCTCCCAGATTAAATTCAACATGTTGAATGATATTTAAAGTTGCCGGAGCAAGATATGGATTAGAACCATTATAAGTTGCATAACGGTCAAATAATTGTACCGTTTTTTCATTCTTAAAGTAGGTTGAATTCGCTTTGTGCATTGAACGAAAAGGGTCAAGGTGATGAAGATTAAATAATGTATTTAAAGCTTTCTTGTTGAAAAATGTTGATGGATCAGCAAAGCTTTTAAATAAAAAAAGATCTGCCGTTAATTCATATATCCGTTTTGAATAATCGAGGTATTTATGAATAGTATCAGGGTTTTCTTCAAGTTTAGAGGAGAGTTCAGCAACAAGTTTTTCTCTTTCGGCAAAAGCCTTTAAGATTAATCCGTCAGAATAAAAATATTTGCATAAAACTTCGAGAGGTTTTAACTCAATATAATCGTTTATATTTTCACCAGAGTATTCAATTAGTTCCTGCAGAACGAAAGGCATCGTTATAAGTGATGGACCAGTATCAAAACGAAATCCGCTTTTAGAAATCGAGTTCGCTTTACCTCCGGTAGTTCCATTCTGCTCGAATAACTGAACTTCAAATCCTTGTTTAGCAAGTCTTATTGCCGCAGATAAACCGCCAAGTCCGCCGCCTATAACAGCTATTTTCTTTTTCATTTAACTTTGAATTTCTTTTTCCCAAAGTTATAAAAAAACAACCACCATGAAATCATAGAAAAGGAATAAATAAAGTCTTCGTAAGGAATAGTTGAAAGCCGACTTCCCCATATTGCACCATCATTATACCAGACAACTGGCATTGAAGTTAAAACATAATTTACAACCAGAAAAGGAAAATATGTGATTAGTAAAGTTATCCAGTAGACTGATGAAGATAGTAATTCTTTCTGAAAATATATTCCTGCAAGCAGAAAGAAGGCGGAAAAACTCATTACAGTTGCTGTGTAATACTGATCATAAAATATTGCACTTAGGATGATTAATATAGCAGCAAACACAATTATCACCCATGAAGGAATTTTAATTTCTTTTTCAGGTAAATAAAACTTTACAGTTTCATAAATAAAAATACAGCTATAAGGAACCGTCACAAAAAACAAGATCTCTTCAATTGGAATGTAAAATAAATTAATCCCTAATAGGTAATCAGGATTAAAGCCCCAATCTCCTCTTGATGTTGCAATGGAATCCCAGATTATATATGCGGGACTTACGATTGATATAGATAATAAATAGGGTTTGAATTTTTTATAAAAAGAAATGTTCTTTTCGAATGAGAGAAGAAATGGGACAAGAATAATTAAGATGTTTATAATTAAGTACAAACTCATAATTCTATTGTACCAGTAATTTTTCAAGTTGAGCTAATTGTCTCGAATTTAGCCTATCACTTTCGATCATGAATTCTACAATCCCTCGTTGTATTGAATAGTTTAACTCAGAATAGTTTTTTTTCGAGAGAAGTGAAATAATCAATTTCATATCTTCCTCCCTTTCAGAGGAGTAACCTAAGAATCCCGGGATATAGTGTAAAATCGAAAATCTTAAAAATCTAATTTCCAAATCATTTGGGTTTAATTTAATCGCTCTTGCAATATATTCTAATCCGGAATTAAGTTTACTCAGTTTAGTATAGGGATTGAACGCATGTTTACCAAGCAGCGTTTCTGCCGCACCATAATAACCTAAAAGTAGAGGAGATAATAATTCAATTTTATTATTTGAAAGACCCCTTATATATTCAATCAATTTTTCAGTCTGCTTTTCGTCTTCAACCGAACCATAAAATGTTTGTCGGACATATGAAATTGTTACTGTGTCAACCATCTCATAACTTCTTGAATTATTCACTACGGCATACGCATCTCCAAGAAAAGATATGCAGAAAGCTAACAGAATTACTAATTTACTCATCAACAAGTTTTTAGTACTTTCACTTCAATTATTGATTTAATTAATAACATCAGCTTATGTGAATTAGAAACGCGTACTCTTTTGGAAAGTAATTTTTTAATATGAGTTTTTCGTATTTTATCAAAAAGTTTAACATAATACAGATAAGCCGAATAAACCCCGAGCCTAACACCTGCCGGGAGTCTTCTGATACCTTCCAATGCCAGCGTAAATTCAACATCAATTTCATTCTCTAAATCTTTTTTGCTCAAATCATTTATACTTACAAACTGATTTATTCCGGGGAGATAAATTCTGCCACGTTCTTCAATATCACTTTTAATATCTCGTAAAAAATTTACTTTCTGAAAAGCTGAACCTAATGCTCGTGCCGGTTCCAATAAAGCATCATATTGATTTTGATTTCCATCCACAAAAACTTTTAAGCACATTAGTCCAACCACTTCAGCTGAACCGTAGATATAATTATTATAATGATTTTCTTCATAATAATCATTGTGAAGATCCATCTCCATACTATCAAGAAATGCATTGATATGAGAATGGTCTATATTATATTTTTTAACTGTCAACTGGAAGGAATGTAAAATTGGGTTGGTAGAAATTCCCTCTTCAATCGCTTTAAATGTTTCAGTTCTAAAATCTGAGAGCAATTTCTTCTTATCATGGTCATGGAAGGAGTCAACAATTTCATCAGCCAGTCTAACATAGCCATAAATTGCGTAAATCGGTTCTCGGTATTTCGGAGCAAATGCCATAATCCCTAAACTAAAAGATGTACTGTAGTTTTGAGTTATGATTTTGCTGATATCAAAAGAACTCTTATGATAAAGATGCATACTCAGCCTCTATTCTTTCTTCTACTAATTTTGAACTGATAATAACCATCGGAAGCCCTGTTCCCGGTGTTGTTGACGCACCAACATAAAAGAGGTTTTTAAACTGTTCATCTCTATTCTTCGGTCTGAAAGCGCCAACCTGCAACATTCCATGTGAAAGTCCGAGTCCCGAACCTTTATAAAGATTAAACATATTACCCCAATCTACCGGATCATAAATTTGTTTAACTAACGTATTTTTTGCGATATCAAATCCAGTTCTTTTAGATAAATCATCAATGATATTATTTGCAAGCTCATCTCGATCCGACCAATCTTTTTTGAATCGTAAATCGGGGACAGGACAAAGTATAAAAATATTCTCACAACCTTCCGGAGCGCATTCTGCATAAGATTTTGATGAGACATTCACATAATAATAGGGTTTTTGAGGACTTATTGATGATGTAAAAATCGTATCGGCATAACCTCTGAAATTACTTCCAAGGAAATAATTATGATGTTCGAGATTATCGATTTTTCCTTTAACGCCCAAGTAGATTGTAAATGGAGCTAAAGTCCATTCCATCTTATCTAATTTTTCTTCGGTAAACTCTTTCCGCTTTAATATGTTTCCTCTAAAGGAAGCAGCGTCAGAATTTGATACGAAAATATCCGCCGTCCATCTTTTACCAGTTTGATCGATAAAAGAAGAGATTATTCCATTTTCTTTTTCGAAGCCAACGATTTCAGTGTTATAAACAATTTTCACATTTCGCTGAAGTAAGAGATTTACAATCTCTTCTGCCATTTTATACATACCCCCTTCAACCTTCCAGTAGCCGTCGTGCTTCATTTCGGTGTAGTTAAGAAGAGAATAAATAGCGGGTGTTTGAAACGGAGTTGAACCGAGAAAAAACGCAACAAGTGAAAATATTACTCTTACTTCTTCAGAATCGAAGTTTCGCTCAACTTCACTCCACATCGATCGAAATAGATAAGGCAAATGCTTTTTAGGTACCTTTGAAAGTTTCAGCAGATAACCTAATAAACTGTTAAAATTTGATTTGATTACAGCATCTTCAGTATCATGGAAAAATTCTCCTCCACGCTTAAGATATTTCTCGACTTTGGCTGCGAGGTTTGGTTCAATATCTTTAAACTCTTTTTCAAGATTGTCTAATGTTTTCCAAATTTTGTATGGTTTAGGATTACCTTCAAAGTATACGTTATAAAGTGGATCTAATTCAGTGAGTTTGATAGGGTTTTTAATATTGCATGATTTGAACAATTCTTCAAGTTCATAACTCATGCTCATAAATGAAGGTCCAACATCAAAAGTAAAGCCATCTAATTTTAATTGGTTTAGTCGTCCCCCTGCTTTGGAATGTTTTTCTAAAATGGTTACGTCATAACCTTTGGTTGACAATCTTAGTGCTGTTGATAAACCACCTAGACCAGATCCGATAATTAATACTTTTTTGCTCATTATGATTAAATTTGAATTGTAACTGAATTGTTAACTATTAATCAGAACATTGGTTCAATCAAAAAAGTTTCAAATCGAATTAATTAAGAATTCTATTTGCAGTATTCAATGCCCCCATAACTACAGCCGGGATTCCTTGCCCCGGAAAGACGGTGTCCCCGACTTGATAAAGATTATCAAAAGGAGTAACACTTTTAGGAAGTGAGAGCAAATTGTTTTTAACGGAATGAGGTATTCCGCCGACATATCCATTCATTCTTTGGGTATAAAAGTTAAATGATTGCGGAGTTCCGGTTAACAGAAATTTCTTTTCACCTTTTGCAAGGTTAGGAAAATTTTCGTCAAATTTCTTAACAATGAATTTAGTCACTTCTTCTTTTTGCTTTAAGTAGGTTTCATCTTTTAGATTCAACCATTGTTTCGGATTTGTATGTAAAGAAATTGTAACGCTTCTCCAACCACTGGGTGCTTTTTCATTATCATCACTCAATGAAAAAGAGACAAAAAATGATTTACTGCTGCAATAAGGGATATTCTCTTCGGAGTGAACCTGATAATAAGCTGTTTCTAGTTCTTCAAGATCTTCGATTGCAAAATTAAGAGTCACAGCTCCCCATGCACTTGCAAATTTGTTGGAATAGCGATTAAAATAGTCTCTGATTTTCCCTTCTGTCAAGTTTACCATGTTCCAAATAGGGATATTTGAAACTATTCCTTTACTCTGGTAAACATTTCCTTTTGAAGTTTTGACTAAGTAATTATCTTTTAGTTTTTCGATTGAAATGACTTTCTCTTTAAACTTTATTTCTCCTTTGTTTTCAGTGAAGTGATTCATAATCATCTCCGCCGGTTTATACATACCGCCGTATGGATAATAGGTCTCAGACGGATAAGCGAGTCCCATCGCGGCTGTTAAAAAAGGGGCGTCGAAACGATTATTCTGCGTAGTTATCATAAGTTGTTCATTAATAAACGAGTTGAAATGATTATTATCATTTAATGAATAATCTGCTAAAATTGATTCTACAGACTTAAACAGATAAGGGATTATACCGATTCCCTTATAGTTTTGAAATTGTATTAAGTTAAGATAATCTTTTCCTGATTTAGGAGGAAGTGTTTTGTTTTTTGTGGTTAATTCATAAACTGTATCATTAAGTCGAAATACTTTATCCCAAAATTTTTTCTGATTTTTTATACCGAAAACTCTTTCGCACTCATTTATCCACTCGTTCTTCTTAGCATATCGAGTAATTTTTTGCCCGTTCATAAATATTACCATTCCGGGGTCAAGTTTTTTGAACTTGGGTTGAATATTCAATTCACGAAATAACCTCCCCACCGGTTGGTGAGGCAATACCCCGCTGAAAGTAGTTGCCCCAACATCAAATAGGAAATCCTTTCTTTTAAAATAAGAAGCACAACCGCCAACAACAGTATGCGATTCAAGAATTAAAACATTCTTCTTTTCCTTGGCGAGTAAAGCAGCAGTTGCTAAACCACCGTATCCGGCACCGATAATAATAAAGTCGTACATATTTCTTATTAAATTAACATTTAATAATCAGAAGTATAATTCATATTGAAAAGTTCCATATTTGGTTCTGTTGAGAATTCAATCTTCAATATCATTTCGTCCTGAAACTTATAAAGTTACTATTTCAGTAGGTAAAAGAGAGCACTCAAAATAAAAGCTGTTTTGTTAATGAGGTGAATGTAATCTTTTCATTCACTACATTTAACTACAACAATAAAAACTTTTAATTAAAACCGTACAGGCTTTTCAATGAAGGCAAAAAAATCCGTTTTCCTTTTCTCACTAATAGTTTTAGCAACATTAACTCTTCTTTTGCAGAATATTAATCCGGTTAAAACCGATTTAATCTATGACCGCATCAATAAAAAGCAAAAAGGACCCGACCAACGTCCATCTGAATGGAGTTGGGTGCAGAGAACTTTTCCCCACTTTCAGTATGATGAGGATGCTTATAGGCTTGCTTTCGAACAAAAAAAATTGATGCTTAACCAGCAATCAGCCAATTATCTGGCCAAAGGGAAATCAATTCCCGGTTGGGAATTTGCCGGACCTATTAATATTGGGGGAAGAGTTGTTGATATTGAGTTTAATCCCAATAATCCAAATATAGTTTATGCAGGAGCTTCAACCGGAGGGGTTTTTAAATCAACTGATATGGGAAATACATGGTTTCCAATTTTTGATTCTGCCCCAAATATTAATATTGGTGATATTGCAGTTGATCCGGTGAATCCGAATAATATTTATGTAGGAACCGGTGAGGCTAATGGCGGACATAATAATTTCCCCGGAGAAGGAATATATAAATCAACTGATGCAGGAAATACATGGACTTTGAAAGGATTGGAACAAACAGTTTCAATTGGAAGAATAATTGTTGATCATACAAATCCTTTGAATATTTACGTCGCTGGTGTTGGTTCATACTTCAGCCCAAATCCGGAAAGAGGAGTTTATAAAAGCAGTGACGGAGGTGATACATGGTCTAAATCATTATTCATCTCTGATTCAACCGGGGCAATCGATTTAGTAATGGATCCAAACGACTCAAACTTCATGATGGCTGCAATGTGGGAGCGTGTGCGACGTCCTCTCACATCCCGGCTATATGGTCCTTCGAGTGGAATTTATACAACCTCTAATGGTGGAGTAACCTGGCAAAAACTCGGGGCAGAAACCGGATTACCAACCGGTACAAATATCGGTAGAATTGGATTAGCAATGAGTTTATCCGATCCAAATATTGTTTATGCGTTGTATAACAATGGAAGTACTTATACCGGATTTTATAAAACGACAAATAAAGGTTTAAGTTGGGTAAATTCTGACCCATCTTCAGGAATTTCTGAAGGGACTTCAAACTTTTCATGGTTCTTCGGTCAAACAAGAGTTCATCCGACAGATCCGAATATTGTATATGCTCTTGATGTTGCGTTTATGCGTTCAATAAATAGTGGAACAAGTTGGCCAATTGTATACGGATATAGCGGACTACTGCAACTACATGTCGACCATCATGCTTTAGCTTTTCATCCGACAAATCCGAATTATTTATTAAGCGGGAATGACGGTGGAATAAACATTTCAACCGATGCAGGTGTTACATGGTCAGATCCTGTTCATCTTCCGGCGACTCAGTTTTATGAAATCGGTTTAGACTATTTAAATCCACACAGACTTTACGGAGGAACTCAAGACAATAACACAGTAAGAACCCTAACAGGAAATCTTGAAGACTGGGAAAGTATTTATGGCGGCGATGGTTTTTATGTGACAGTCGATTATACAAATTCAAATATAATTTATGCGGAATCACAGTTTGGCAATTTGGGAAAATCCACCGATGGAGGAGCTAGTTTTTCTTGGGCAATGCAGGGTATAAATACATCAGAGCCAACGAATTGGTCAACCCCGGTTATTATGGATCCAAATAACAATAATGTTCTCTATTATGGAACGAACAGACTTTATCGTACTACTAATGCGGCTTCTTCATGGAGTGCAGTTAGTCCCAATCTTACAAACAGTAATGGAAACTTAAGATTAGGAACTTTAACCACAATTGCCGTCGCTCCTTCAAACTCAAATATTATTTATGCAGGAACAGATGATGCTAACGTTTGGGTTTCTACAGATAATGGAAATAACTGGACAAAGATTTCAAATTCAACTTTGCCTCAGAGATGGATTACCCGGGTAGTTGTTGATCCTAATTCTGAGAATATCTTATATGTCACTTACTCCGGATTGAAATGGCGCGACCCACAGCCTCATGTTTTTAAAACTACCAATTATGGTACTACATGGACAAACATAAGCAGCAATTTACCTGATGCCCCCGTCAATGCATTTGCGGTTGATAACACTAATCCAAATCATTTATACCTCGGAAATGATATTGGTGTTTTTTATTCTCATAATGGTGGTGCATCATGGAATGTTTTGGGAACAGGAATCCCTTCGGTTGTAATTAATGATATGAAAATTCATCCTGTTTCTAATGAACTTATACTCGGCACTCACGGGCGTTCAATGTATAAAATTAATCTTGATAGTATTTCAACATCTATTGACGATTCTAAAATCATTAATCCTGAAGGGTTTACGTTAAATCAAAATTATCCTAATCCATTTAATCCATCGACTGCAATTAAGTATTCAATTCCGTTTATAAGCCAGGTTAAATTAAAGGTGTATGATTTATTAGGAAAGGAAGTTGCTGTATTGGTAGATAATGTTTTATCTAAAGGGGAATATAGTGTGAGATTTGAAAACTCGGATTTATCAAGCGGAGTATATATATATAAACTTGAGGGGAAATCATCATTCGGCAAATTTCAATTATCAAAGAAGATGCTTATTTTAAAGTAACTGGTTTAATTTTAAATTGAGCGAGAACTTATAAAAACTCAATTTAACGATACTTGAGGGAAACCGATTTTCGCAATATTGTGGAAATTAAGTTTAAATATATCAAACTTGATATAATCGTATATGGGAAATTGACTAATGAGATCAGCTACTTGTTCCTCAGATTCCGCAGTAGCTACAACCCAGAGTTTGCGACTATCTAAAGCTAATGAATAAGTACGTATCTTACCTAATTGGACAAGTCTGTCCACAGCCACCCTTTGGTGAGGAATCTTCGAGACAAACTCATCAGCCATCTCTAAAGGGAGTTCTATTTCAACCATAAAATCAAACATATTCATAAAATTCCATAATTCTTGTCACTAAAATAAACTTAATTCATTAAAAATGCAGTGTCAAATTATACCGCTTTATTTTCAATTAAATTAACAATTACAAAACCCAAAAAGTTTCTAAACTGCCTATCATAAGATAGATTAAATTCCCATTAGTGGATTGACAAATCAACAAAAGTTATTACATTTCGTATTGTAACAAAAAAGAAGGTTACATCGTACCAAATGATATTTTTTGCATTAACTGAATCGACCAAAAATGAAAACAAAATCTCTATACACATTTATAATACTCTTTTCGATAATTTCAGAAATCTCTGCGCAACAACTTTATAAAAACATTGGCGACCTACAAATTGAAAACGGAGCAGTTATACAAAATTGTCTGGTTGGATATCGAACATTTGGAAATCTCAATTCAGATTCATCCAACATTGTTCTTTATTTATCATGGTTTGGAGGGACTTCCGAACAGCTTGGAAAATTATTGGGGAAAAACAGCTTTATCGATTCTACAAAATATTTTGTTATTACCATTGATGCTATCAGCAACGGAATATCAACTTCCCCTTCCAATTACAAGGGTGAATTTCCGGATATTACCATTCGTGATATGGTTAACTCACAAATGAAACTGATGGAACAATTAGACATTTCCAAAGTTCATGCTCTTGTTGGCGGCTCAATGGGAAGTATGCAGGTTTTCGAATGGTTGGTGACTTATCCGAACTTTATGAAAAAAGCTATCCCTTATGTAAGCACACCAAAACTTTCAACTTATGATCTTGTTTTAATGAATCTTCAAAAACAGATTGTTGAATCGGGAAGAAAATACGGAATACCCGATAGAGAAATCGCAACATCTATAAATTTATTTACAGCAGCATTCGGACGTACACCGGAAAAAGTAAATAGTTTAATTCCTTCCGACAGTTCTGCTAAATATATTAAATCAATGTTTAGAGATGTATCTAAAACTTTTACAATTGCAAACTACCATGCACAACTTAAAGCAATGATGACGCAAGACATCTCGCGTCATTTTAATAATTCAATGGAAGAGGCTGCTAAAGCTATTAAAGCTGAAGTTCATATAATAGTTTCTAAAACTGACTTATTAATAAACCCACAATCATCAATTGAAATTGCTAAACTCATGAATTGCGAAATCACTATTCTTGAAAACAACTGCGGACATCTTGCCCCCGGCTGTGAACTTGAGAGATCCTCGAAAATTATTTCGGATTTTTTAGAGAGGTAAATTTAATTCGGAATATAGATACCGACCATAAAGAAGGCTGCCTTTTGACAGCCTTCTTAAGAAATTTATTCACTATTTTTATTAACTCTCACGACGTTTGTCGTCATTTCATCAACAACAATTTCTTTGTCGATTTATACTCATTTGAGCGAAGTTCGTACAAATATAGACCGCTTGAGAGCTTTGATGCGTTGAAGTCTATGCTGTATTTACCGGCTTGTTTCTCTTCGTTTATTAGTGTGATTACTTCTCTGCCAATGATGTCATAAATTTTTAGCGTTACTAATCCTTCTTTCGGGATTTGGTAAGTTATTGTCGTTACCGGATTGAATGGGTTCGGGTAGTTTTGAAACAATATGTTTTTTTCAGAACTAATTTCATCTGTTGAACTATCGTACTTAACAGATACCGGATCTCCATTTTCGTCTATAAGCAAGCGGCTCATATATATATCAGTTGAGTTTGATGTGTCATTTATTGCATTATCTCTGTTTCCCTTAAAAAAGAGTACTTTACCATCCGGCGATATCCATGGATTTCTATCCCAACCCCCAACCCAATGAAACTGCATATTTGAATCGGGTTGAAATGAGTTTGAGTTAATATTTAGGAAATATGGATTACCCCATTGGTTTGACAAGCTATCCCAATAAACTACACATATTTCATATTCTCTTGGATGACTCGGAAAAACATATTTACTGTAATATAACTTTTTACCGTTTTCCGTAATACTTAACGATTCAATATTCCCACCACCCAACGGATGAAAATAAAAGCTGTCACGCATGACCCAGTCTGATATATTTTGATTCCAGACAAACAAGCAAACACCCGAAGTTACCACCCTGCTTGTAACTACATAAAGGGAATCTTTTGATTTTTCAAAACACGACCATTCTGTTGTCGAGGTATTAATTCCCGTTCCAATATTATAAGACACCCCCCAATCATTAGAATTACTATTCCAATCACTGTACCAAATATCCCATGCGCCGTATCCTTCCCAGCGGCTAAAATATAAACGTTTGCCGTCTTTACTAATTGAAGGATTTCTTACAGGGAGTCCGTTATTAATATTACCGTTTAATTTTACAGGGCTTTGCCATACGCCGTCAATTAAATGAGATGTATAGATAGCATTACCTCTAATAAAATATATGGTATCTAAAGTATAAGTTAAACTTGGTGACTCTTCATATTCATATCTTACTGAAAAGGAATCTATCCTTACCGGTTCGCTCCAAATTTCCGGGGCTGTCGAGTAGTTTTGTGCCATTAAAAAGAATTGATAGAATAAAAAGAATACGATGATAATGTTGGTCTTCATGTTTTTGACTTACTTTAAATAGATAACTTTAGAACTACTAAAATTTATACTTTTTAAGTCAGTCTTTATTTCTGCTGTAATCAAATATATTCCTGAAGAAACTTGTTCCAGCCTATCATTTTTGCCATCCCACTGAATTTCGGAAATATTATTGGAATTCCCCTCTAACTCCAAACTTCTTATCTTTTCGCCAAATACATTATAAATAATAATTTTATAAACTCCGGCAGATGGGTTTAGTAATTTAATATTAGTCAAGCTGTTAAATGGGTTAGGGTAGCAGATCAATTGATTAAGATTATCTGTTCTTTCTTCATATGTATCTTCTATGTTTGTTATATTATGAGAAATGCCGAATCCATAAAGAGTGGCGAATGTTAAATTGGCATAAACAATAGTGTCATTATTATACCAGCGGGTGAAATATTTTGCTCCATATTCGTCACATTCGGTTTGTGGATAAGTTTTAATAGAATCGAGGTCATATAAAAAAATACCGTCTGCACTTTCAAGACCTTCATTAAAAAAAACAAGCCGATTCTCAAGAGGAGACCATCTTAAATATGTAAAAAAAGCCGGGCGTCCCCAGCAGTGGGAAAGCGAGTCATCCCTTAACGGATCAAATGCTATAGTATCAACATTGGTAGTTTTGTCATAAAAATTAATCGTGGGTATTCCTTCAAAAATACTATAAGCAAGTATATTATTGCTTCTGTTATATGCAAATCCTGTTATATAATCATAATAACCGAATGCACGCAAAGTATCAACTACTCCGGTTGTAAAAAAACATTCTACTAAAATATTTTGTCCATCTCTATAAATAATAGAAGAATCACTCCCCCAATCATATAATTCATAACCATCATAATCCATCGAACAGTTAAGATTTTTCCACTCCTCTTTCTTGAAGCTATAATAATGGTTGCGGATAATTAAATATTCATCGTTAGGAGAGAAATCATATTTTGGTATAGACCCGATAGGAAAATTACCAACTGAATCTAATATCATATATGTTGAATCATTGTCAAAATCATATATATATGCTTTGTCATCAAAAATGTAGACAGCTTTATGGGAAGTATTGGCAAATACAGGGATTCTCAAGAATTGAGTATTAGTAGTAACAAGAGTTCTTAAATTTGTTTTTAATATTTGTCCGGTGAATCTATGAATATAATAAACCTCGTTAGCAAATCTATCAATAGTAAAATCTTCTGCGGGGTTATCTGAAATTTGAAATGCCTGCGGAAATAAAAAAGAAGTAAAAAACAGTGAATAAAAAGCTGTTCTTTTTATAAAGTGTAACGAAGGAAAGAAAAATTCGGCAATTAAATTAAGCATAGCTTCACCTATAGTTCAATTAATTAAAATTCCACCGGACTAAGTATCGGTGTAGTCCTATAGTTTTTTATACTTTAAATATAAGAGTAATAAAGAACTAGATTGTTCTAATTAATCATATTCTTAAACCCATTTACGATAAAATAAACTCCAAGTCCTCACAAATTTATAAAATACAATTTTCCCTACCAAAGTATTATCGTTTGCTTTTAATTATTTACATACGTGTAGTGTCGAGAAATGGTTCTCGACAACCGGAGGAATACAAACCGCTTGAGAGCTTCGATGCGTTGAAGTCTTGGAAGTATATTTTATCTGAAGTATTATCGTTTGCTTTTAATTTCTTAACTCATTATACACAGATTACTAAACCTCCGAGGTTTAAGTGAATGTTTTTAAGAAAATATTCTTGATTTTTTTAATTTAACAAACAAGTGATAGGATATATCGTTTGTCAAAACCTCGGAGGTTTTCCGCTCACTTGCCTAGGGTGAGTTAATGACATACTTGCAATATGGAAAAATGGTTCTCGACAGCCGGGGTAATTTTGCCTTTTAGTTTCAACTGCATTGCACCTTAAAAAATTGCTCATACTAAAGAAAAATAATATCGCACAATGCAAGAATACCGAGCATTAATTCCCGTTAAGCAAGAAATACTGTTTGACCCGCGGCGGGGAGTTTATTTCTTGTAGGGAATTAATGCGGTGCAGTATAATCTCAACTCATGTATAGCAATTTTTTAAAGTGCCTGTTTCTTTTCGTTCTTTTCTTTCGCAAAGAAAAGAACAGGATATAGGAAGTTTGATTTTGCATGAAAAACAGACTCCCCAAATTAATTTCCCTATTATAAAACCCCTATCCACATACTCATCAAAACGTCGAGAAGTGGTTCTCGACAACCAGGGAAACCGGGTTAGATGCTTATTGACATCAGGATGAATGAAGAGTGAGTGTCTCATGCTGTTCGCCACGGGCGAATTGATTCAGCATCTTCATCATTTCCGGGTTGTTTAGACGTAACACGCTAAGTCTCTACAACATCAAGAAGGGCTGACTAACTGTTTTTAAGGATTATCTCCTTAACCGTTTTAACCCAAAGCGGATCATCATTTAAACTTTCTACAAGTTGAACTTTTTCACCGCCATGTTCTACAAATAACTCCTGGTATTCCAAACCGATTTCTATTGTTGTTTCAAGACAATCAGCCACAAAAGCGGGACTAAAAACGAGCAACTTTTTTGCTCCCTTTTTTGCCTGTTCAATAACAATTTTATCTGAGAAAGGTTCTAACCAGTTTTTATCTAATCTTGATTGATAACAAACAGTATATTTTTCTTTTGGAATATTCAATCGTTCTGCTATTAATCGTGTTGTGGCATAACAAACTGCTTTGTAACAATATTTGTTCTCGTGTGTAATTTCGTTCTCACAATTATGGTCGCTGCATGGTTCACCATCTTCATAAACTTTATCTACCTGTCTAACCGGAAGTCCATGATAACTGAATAATACATGATCATACTCGCGGTGAGGATACTTTTTACCCTTTTCAACAAAAGCATTTATGAAGTTTTCCTCATCATAAAATTGATTTACAAAGACTATTTCCGGTATTACCCACCAATCTTTAACTACATTCATAACTTTTTCAAACACTGAACCGGTTGTTGCAGAGGCGTAATGAGGAAATAACGGAAGTACAATAATTTTCTTGTATTGCTTTTTTTTCATTTTAGCTAAGACTGAATCCATCGATGGATTTTGATAGCGCATTGCAAGTTCAACATCAAAATTATTTCCGAGTGCTTCTTGAACTTTTTTCTGAAGACTTAAACTGTATAGAAGTAACGGCGAACCTTCTTTTGTCCATAATTTCTGATAAATCTTTGCCGATTTTGGTGCACGAAATGGAACGATGATAAGATTTACCAATATCATCCTTAATATAGTCGGGATGTCAATAACTCGCGGATCATTTAAAAATTCGGATAAATATCTTCTCACATCGGAAACCGAAGGACTATCCGGAGTTCCCAATTGAACTAATAAAACACCTGTATCTGCTTTCATTTTAACCTAAATATTCGTTCTTGTTATTGGATGCAAAGATAGAAGTTCTAACTCAGTTTTAAAAGGAAACTATTTTTGTATTTGTTGAAATTTCTAAAAAACTATAAAAGGTTACGGACTTTAAGTTGCTCAACCAAATAATCATAACCTAAAAACTGAATACCATCCCAGCCCATATTTTTAGCTCCTTCTACATAATCGAGAATATCATCAATAAAGATATGTTCAGAAGATGGGCGTTCGGTATAGTTTTCAACCGCTTTATATATTTCTCGTTCAGGTTTAACTGCTTTAACTTCGTGTGATAAGATTAATTTATCGAAGTGCTGTAAAAAAGGATATTGTTCCCACCCATATTTTTTATGTGTTCCATTAGTATTGGAAAGTAAAACCAATTTATATTTTTCTTTAAGAATCGGAAGAAGTGCCGCCACATTTTCATTTACAGTAAAAATATCTGAATAAAATTCACAAAACATCTTTGCACTTATTTTATTGTCGAGAGCTTTAAGCATTAGTTCGATAAAATCTTTTTCTTCAATTCCCCCTTTTTCAAATTCACGATGAATTTCATAATGATTTTTATAATACTCCCGGAAATGTTCACCAAGTCCATCTTCAATACTATCTAATTTGTTCAACATAATTTGATAATCAAATGGAATTAGAACATTTCCGAGATCAAATACTATAACTGAAATTGTATTCATTTACTTCTCAATTGGTAAATAAGTCGTTCAAAAAACATTTAATTACTCTGATTTTTTATTAAACAACTCATCTGATATACCCTTATTAACCATTACGCCTGTAACATCAAAATCAAGTTTCATAGGACCTGCAGATTGTTTTAGCTTAAAAGGATATTTAAAGCCTTCGACATCACGATAATCATCATAATCAATCGATACCTCAACTGTTCCCTGTGGTGTACTTATCGACTTAGTTTCTCTTACTTTTAAATAACTTTCAACATCGTAATATTGCATAATTGATGTTCCTGAAGGAAGAATCATTTTTACTTTGTATGCATCTCTACCATTAATTTTTTCCAAACCGGCTAATTCGAGTTTTATTCCTGCTTCAACCCAATTCGCAAGAAAATGGATTGATGCTTCAATTTTCAACATTTCGAGTTCGTTCCCTTCAATATCTCCGCTCCCCATAAATGATTTTTGAGAACCTTTTGTTCCGTCATAAACTACAAAAGTTTCTTGCCCGGCAAAAGAAGTTGTCTGCATATATTTATTAGGTGCTTTTTGATAGACTTCGACTTCAATATTAAAATCTTGAAAAGTTGCGCTCATCAAAACAGTTCTATCATTTACTTTTAACAAAACTTCTTTACCACCGAGTGCTGACAAAGATTTTTCAAAAATCATTTCTGAAGTTATCCCATCTAAAGTCGGAGTCGCAATCGAATCTGCTTTTGCTAAACCGGAGAATTTCGCTAAAGCAAAATTCGACAATATTAATAAGACTAGAATCAAAGACTTTAATTTCATACTACTTCCCTTTGTTTTAATTAATTGTAACATCTAGTCAAAAATAAAAAATTTTAATCCCTATAAAAAATCCGTTTAAACATTCTATTGATTTTGTATTTTAATTTATGCCGTTTATCATTTACATCTAAATTTTCATATAAATAATCGGGAATACAGGAAGCAATAACTTATTTTTGGATTCATTTATATAATTCGGAGTTGATTGGATGTTTATAAAATTTTCACTGTTCCTTCTTGTCTTTTCGTTATCCATGATTTATCCCCAAACCTATTCGGTAAAAGGGAAAATTTTTGATAAGAATACCAAGTCCCCTTTAGTCTATGCTAATATCAGAATAGCAGGAACATCAACCGGAACAGCTACAAACCGTGATGGTCAATTTGAGTTTCGTTTATCTGAAGGAAAGTATAAGTTTATCACCTCATTTATCGGCTATATTTCGGATACTCTGTTTGTTTCCGTGAACAATAATATTGAAGGATTAAAGATTGAACTAACTGAATCCAGCGTTAATTTGAAAGAGGTTGTTGTTGTTCCCGGATTAAACCCTGCACTTGCAATAATCGAAAAAGCTATCAAAAGAAAGCATGAACGGAATAATATTTTAAACTCTTACACTCTTAATGCCTATACAAAAGGAGTAATCAAAACGACTGAAGAAATTCGTGCTCAGGGTAACTCTGCTACTATCGGATTAAGCAGCGATTCTTCAGAATTAAAAATAACCGGACTTCTTGAAAATCAGAGTACCGGTTTTTATAAAAAGCCGAATAAATATAAAGAACAAATTTTAGCACGGAAGCAAAGTTCGAATTTTCCCTCCTCCATTAATACATTGACAGGGGGAAGAATAATTCAAAATTTTTATTCTGATGATATTGAGTTCTTTGGAAACGAACTGCCGAGTCCCCTTTCCGACAAATCACTCGCATATTATTTCTTTTATATTGATGATACTGTTTCGATAAACAATCAACCTGTTTATAAAATTAAAATGACCCCTGACCGCGAAATTGATCCCGGTTTTACCGGCGACATATTTATTTCAGCAGTTACTTTTGATCTTTTAAAGGTAAGTCTAGAGTTGAACCGTGCAGCAAATACAGGAGGATTATTAGACACAATTAAAATCTTTCAGCAGTTTTATCCTTTTGAAAATGATATTTACATGCCGGTCGACTATCATCTATTCATCACCGCTAATGTTCTGGGACTCGTAAAACTCGGCTTTGAAATAAATACCATTATGTATGATTACAAAATAAATGAACCTGTTTCGGATGATTTTTTCGATAGAGCAATCTTAACAGTATTTCCAGATGCTGATCAAAAAGATTCTACTTATTGGCTTTCGATGCAGCGGATTCCAAATACCGCAGATGAGCTTAAAGCTTATGAGAGAATTGATAGTGTAAAGAATGTTCCGGTGACCTTTTGGGATAGATTTTCCTTTCTTTCAACCAGAATAAGTTTAAATGATAACTACTCCATTTTTGCACCAATTGCAATGTACCACTACAATCGTGTTGAAGGTCATACTTTAGATTATGGTATTGAGGCAAGAAGACTATTGGAAAATCGACTGAATTCTAAATTGTTATTGAATTATGGATTTGCCGATAAAAGAGCAAAATGGAATTTGAATGCTGATTATTCAATTGGAGATTATCGCACTCACAAAATTTCTTTCTCTGCATATAACAGATTAAATTTACTTTTTGGAGAATCGACTGATTATAATGAATTATCGACCACGCTTCTATCGCTTATTTCAAAAGACGATTTTAACGATTACTATTATTCCAAAGGAATTTCTTTCGACTTTAAAGGAGAAGTGATTCCTATACTAAATTTAAGTGTGGGATTTGAGAGCAGGAAAGATCAGTCTGCAATAAAAAAGAGTGACTTTTCGTTTTTTGCTAAGAATAGAACTTTTAATCCAAACCGGCAAATTTTTGATGCTTCACTCAATTCGATAAAGTTCGGTTTCAATTTTGATTTTAGAAATTATATTGAAGATGGATTGTTTAGAAGAAGAGTAAGTTCATCAAAAGGATACTTTACATTTGGCGGAGATGTTACAGTCTCAAACAAATCGTTAATTAAAACCGATCTTGATTTCGTTAATTATGAATTACGTGCACGAAGTTCATTCGCATCTTTTGGGCAAACTTCGATTGATCTCCGTTTGTATGCTTTTTATGCAGACGGTGCGCTTCCTATCCAGAATTATTACTCGCTTCCTGGAAATATTAATCTTACCGGACGAGATTTTTCTTTTCGTACTCTCCTTGTGAATGAAATCGCAGCAGATAGAGGTGTGACGATAACATTTGAAAATAACTTAAAAGATGAACCTTTCCGCTGGCTTGGAATTTCATTTCTGAAAAAAATTGAGATTCAACTTAGCCATTTTGTAAATATTGCGTGGACATCAGTTTCTGCCGAAAGTAAGTCGTTAAATAATTTCAACTTCTATGAATTTAAAAAACCATTTATCGAAACGGGATTTGGAGTCGGGCATGTATTATTTCCGATTCGATTTGAATTTACATGGAAGCTAACGCACCGTGGAATAAATAATTTCCGTTTTGGTATTGCGACTCCATTAATTTAATTTTAAGGAAATAATTTTTGAAAGTCTTTCGATGAAAAAAATAACAACTGCAGCCGGTAACGAATATACTTTAGGCAAAATAGTTTGTGTCGGCAGAAATTATGTTGAACATGCAAAAGAATTAGGGAATGAAGTCCCCGAAAAACCTGTATTATTTCTAAAACCAACATCAGCATTAATTTTTTCGGGAGATAAAATCATTCATCCCGAGTTCTCTGAAGATATGCATCATGAAGTTGAACTCGTCCTTTTAATCGGAAAAGATTGTGAATCTGTTTCAGAAGAAGAAGCAAAAGATGTAATCGCCGGGTATGGTGTGGGTCTTGATATGACTTTGCGTGACATTCAAAATGTACTTAAATCTAAAGGACATCCCTGGACATTAGCCAAATGCTTTAATACATCCGCAGTCGTTTCAAATATTATTGATGCCGATAAAATGAATTTTTCACTCGATATGAAAATCGAACTGAAAGTGAATGATGTAATTAAACAATCTGATCCATTAAATAAAATGATTTTCTCCCCTGAGCAATTAATTTCCTATATTTCTTCCGTAATGAAACTTGAAGCAGGAGACTTAATCTATACCGGAACACCTGCGGGCGTAAGTAAAGTTTTACGAGGAGATAAATTATCGGCTATTCTTGGTGAAAAAGTCAGATTAACAACAGAAATCGTTTAAAATAAAAAAGGCGTTCAAAAAGAACGCCCGCTTTGGGAAACTCACAAAAAAAGTGATTATCCTTTTGGCTTTGCTTCGTTAACAATAATGTTACGTCCGCTTAGATCAGAACCATTTAAAGCTGTCATAGCTTTATTTGCTTCTGTATCATTAGCCATTTCAACAAAGCCAAATCCCTTTGAACGACCGGTTTGACGATCTTTGATCACTTTTGCAGATACAACTTCTCCAAATGGTTCGAAAACGGACTTTAAAGAATCATCTGAAACTGACCAGGGAAGGCTCCCAACAAATAACTTAGTGCTCACCAGAACCTCTAATAAATAAATGAATAAACCTCTCAGTCAAAATTAACTGAGTGGCTAAATTTAATTCAATTTGTTATAAAATCAAATCTTTTTTTTATGAGGAGATTAGAATCAATCAAAAGGGGGTTAAATAGCTATCTCAAAACTAATCTAATAGCTTCTGAAATGTTCTCAACCGGAATAACTTCAATTGAAGAAGTTACCTTTAATCCCTTCATATTGTTTTGCGGAATTACGATTCGCCTAAATCCAAGCTTTTCTGCTTCATGAATTCTTTTATCAATAAAACCGACACTTCGAACTTCACCCCCTAAACCAACTTCACCAATTACAACTGTATTATTATCTGCAACTTGATTCAACAAACTTGAAACAGCAGAACAGCAAACAGCAAGATCAACAGCAGGTTCAATTAACTTTACTCCACCGGCAATATTTAGGAAAACATTTGCTGATGATAATCTGTAATTCCCCCGTTTCTCCAAAACTGCCAATAAAATGGAAAGTCGTCTATAATCAAACCCGGTTGTAACTCTTTGCGGATTACCGAAATTTGATGGAGTAACTAAAGCTTGAACTTCAATTAAAATGGGACGTGAGCCTTCAATGCTGGCAGTAACAACCGAACCCGGAATATTTTTATCACGTTCGCTTAAAAAAAGTTCACTTGGATTTTTAACTTCTGTTAAACCTGTCTCGTGCATTTCAAAAATACCGATTTCATTCGTGCTGCCGAACCTGTTTTTTTGAGCGCGTAAAATGCGGTAAGAGTGATTTGTATCCCCCTCAAACTGAATTACTGTATCAACAATGTGCTCAAGAACTTTAGGTCCTGCAATAACTCCCTCTTTTGTTACATGTCCGACAATTATAACAGAATAATTAAATCTTTTTGCATCTTCTAAAAGAAGGGATGTACACTCTCTAATTTGTGTTACAGAGCCCGCAGAGTTTTCCAAATTATCATTATAAATTGTTTGAATGG
>JAGUXE010000414.1 GCA_020061995.1 Ignavibacteriales bacterium
ATCACTATTAGTTAATTACCCATCTTATGACTTCAAAAACTTCAGCATAAACTGACCCTATCTGAGTTCCTCTAGTTATTGCAAGACTTTTGATAAAGCTTTCTGAAGCGTAATGCCTGGCTTTCTGTGAATTATAACAATCCAAGGCATTTACTTTTTTCATAAGTTCTTGCTCACCAAATGTAATAAAACAATTGTTCGTAAAAGTGATGTTATTCCAAGGCAATTCATAGCATAATATTGATGTTTTTTTAAATGCTCTTAACCCTTCATGTGCAACAGTTGTATGGTCTTGGTGAAGATCATTTAATGATGGCATTAGCACGAGATCTGGCTGTAATTCTTTATTCAAGCTTACTAAATCCTCGAGAATCTCTTGCCTGTGGTGGGCGAAGTGTCTAACTCTATATCTAAAAAGCAATAAATTCTCTGGCGGAATACCAAGAACCTTAGTGGCTGCTTTAACCTCCGATTCCAAAATGTTTTTCGGATAGGGAGGGGGCACTGATTCCTCTGCAAGCGAAAATGCTGCATAATATACAGATTTACCTTCGCTTATAAGTTTTGCTATTGTGGCTCCACAACCAAACTCCCCATCATCAGTATGAGGAGCTAAAACTAAAACATTAGCTGTTCTTTTAATCATATAATCAAGTTTATTTTACTTATTGAATCTTGCGGGAATAACTGTGGGATCACTTTTAATAATTTTGTAACTCGAAGGATAATTTAGCACAAACCAAACCATCAAATCCGTAATATCCAAATTATTGAAAAGTTCTTTCGCTACATTATGTTTTTTAACTGCTTTTTTGGGTGTTGCTAAATATTCAAGAGCTTTACTTATTGCTTCATCAGCATCTGTAATAATTGAGATTAAACCAGCCTCTATATATGGATCAAATACGCCTACTAGTTTTGCTGAGGTGGCAATATCAATTGCAGGTGTACCCATGATTGCAGCCTCAGTTGCCATTGTACCACTCTCTCCCCAAAACATTTCTGCATAAAAAAGAGCATCGTGCATCTTTTCACAGGGGATATTAATCTGATATTTGTTTAATTGTGGGGGAAGTGCGGATTCAGAAGAAATAAAAATTCTGCAATGTTTGGAAAGTGTTTCTACCGCTCTTATTTTTTCACTTTCTTTCAATCCCTTATAACCAACGTCATGACTCGCCCCCCATGAAACAAACCTCATAATGATATACTTCTCTTCTCTATTTATTCCTAACATATCATATACAGTGATATCAGGTTTGAAATAAGCTGGATGTAAATATGCTAAATCCATTGAACCATTAAATCTAAGATGTTTTCTTCCGAAATTTTTCCTAAAATTATTTGGAGTAAATATAACATTGGCAAAAGGAACATAAAGCAGTTGTTCGAGTGATGCGTGTTCTGTATCGTCAAAAACAATATGCGGTTTCATTAATATAAAAGAGGCTAACGAAGCATAAGTGGATCCAAAACTAAGAAAAATATCAGGTTTGAATTTGAAAGCATGCTTTGTTACCCAATATGTGCCCAAAAAAATATAAAAAAGTTTACCAATCAAGCCTCTACCACCCCTACCTCTAGTTTCAAATTCAATATTGTATTTTTTAAGCAGCTCAAAAATTAATGACCTGTTTCTAGCTACAACCAATATTTTGTTACCACTGGACTCAGAAATCCGAATAAAATTTCTGAAATAATGCACATGTGCAGGATGACCAAGGTCTAGTAAAATTTTCATTTTATTACCTGTTCTGTTTTTCTAACATAATAGTTGGCATTGCTGGATAAAGATACTTCATTATTGAAGATACCGAATTGGAGTAGCGTTCAATCAATGGCATATATGACGGATAATCCCAATAGTAATGGTTGGGTGATGCCCAAATATTAGCAAATGAGGTTTCATTCATGTCAAGCTTCTTTAGAACATAATCTTTATCACGCTCCATTTGATCAGGGTCATATGGTGGTTTATTGATCAGATTTAGTGCATATTCACGTTCAATTTCACCACTCAAAATTTGCGCAGAAAGTGTAATCAACCTTTTATCAATACCAAATTTTTTAGGTAACCAATAGGAAATTGCGAACTTTGTAAAAATGTTCTCGTGATGATGACCACCATAATATTCCCATCCATAATTTTGTTTTAGAAAATCCTGTGCTGCTTGTTTTTGATAATTAATACTATTAAATGGTCTGTAAATTTTAATTTTCTTTATACCAGCTGCTATAGAAAGATTTAAAACGCCTTGGATCGGGTATGATTTAAGCTTTACTTTCTCGAATGTATTAATTACATGTAGCAATTGTTTGGAATCTGTATATGTCCATTCACTTGGTTGTTTACCTTCTGACCTAAAATCGCTGCCACTTAATATGGCTTTTATTTTTTCGCGTTCAGCAATTTTAAACAGAACAGCTTTGATCGCATGATCGGTTGGTCCATCAATCCAAGGTAAACCTGCCTTCATGTATGCTCTCAGAACAGATTTCACCTCTTCATAATCTATTACATAAGTCTCTAAGTCAATGTCTAATGCTTTCGTAACACGTTTGATGTTTTGTACTGCTATTTCAGAGTTCCATCCATTGTCGAGATTAACCGCTAAAGGTCTTAGCCCAAACTTGTTCTTGGCTAAATGTAGTAAGAAGCAACTATCTGTGCCTCCACTAACTCCGATAATACAATCATATCTTTTACCTTTATTCCGTTTCTTAATTTGATTTACTATTGTTTCCCAGTATTTTTCACCTTTCTCACCGCGTGGGTAAGAATCACAGAGGTTGTCAAACATTTTTGCATAATTTGACACTCCATATTCATCAAAATAAATTCCTGGCACCGAAGTATCCCAAATTCCCCTTGAACATCTTCTAGGCTCATTATTCATATTATATATTTTTAAGAGAATATCTTAATGGCTTCTGTTTTTTCAGGATAATTAATCAATATACCATTACGTGCTCCATGGTATACAAAGATTGATCCTGCGGCCATAGCATGTGCACCATTATCAAATGCTAGTTTCATATCATGTAATTTTCCTGCACCTCCACATGCGATAATAGGTATAGAAACAGCTGATGATACAGATTTAATCAATTCAAGGTCATATCCATTCATGCAGCCATCCCGCTCAATACTATTTAACATAATTTCACCTGCTCCAAGCCCCTCAGCTTTTATTGCAGCCTCAACAGGATTCATTTTAGTATTGATTTTTCCGTTCAAAACATAAGTGCTCATTCTACCAAAAAAATTCTTATTAACATCAAGTGATACAACTACACTTTGATTTCCTAATAATTTAGCTGTTTCATAAATTACTGCTGGGTTGTTAAAGAAAGTATTATTGAATGTAACTTTTTCAGCCCCTGCATTCACTAAATCAGCAGCTTGTCCAACACTTACGATACCGCCACCAACACCGAAAGGCATAAACGCCTCTGATCCTATTTTCTTTACAAGCTCGACTGAAATAGTTCTCTTTTCTCGCGACGCATCAATATCAAGAAATACTAACTCGTCAGCTTTTAAGTCATTGAATATTTTGACTGCATTTATTGGATCTCCAATATATCTTGGATTGTCAAATTTTTTTGTTTTTACTAGACCTTTTCCTTTTAGTAACAAAACAGGTATTATTCTCGGTAGAAACATGCGGATATATTGCTAAAATTACTTAATAGTTTTAAACCAGCTTCATGACTTTTTTCAGGATGAAATTGACAACCAAAAATATTTTCATGATTAAAAGAGGAAACGAAAGAATTACCATAGGTTGTTCGAGAGGCGACATCTATTTCGTTGTCACAAACTACATAATAGGAATGAACAAAATAGAATAATTCTTGAGGAGATATTCCTTTAAATAAAGGAGCATTGCTCATAATTTCAAGACTATTCCAACCCATATGAGGAATATGAAACAAATCAGATTTAAGCTTAAATTTAATAGTATTTGCTGAAATTAAACCTAACCCATTAACTCCGCCTTCTTCACTATAATCTGTAAGTAGCTGCATTCCCAAGCAAATTCCTAAAATTGGCATTTTTCGCTCGACAACAAGCTCAGTTATCGTTTCATCCAAGCCGTCTTCTTGTAAATTTTTCATTGCCGTTTCAAAATGACCAACACCAGGAAGTAGCAAACCTGCCGCCTTTTCTAAAACCTTTAATTTATTTGAAACCAATGTGGGAATTCTCAGCCTATCAAATGCCTTTTTAACGGAACCGATGTTTCCCATCTTATAATCTATGATCGCTATCATTTGTTTAATAATTCTTTAACGATATATAACATCTGTTCATTATTGTAATGTGAAGAAAGATATTTGGCATGTAAATCGCACTGATTCTTCATAAGATCAATGTCCTTTGAGGTTAATTTGTTCAGTTCTTGTGCTAATGAGTTAATACTAAATTCCTGTGAAAAAACTCCAATACCATACTTTTGAATATACCTTTTTTGCTCTATGCTTGGTCCTGAAGCAATTGGTATTCTTCCTTGAATACTTTCGAAAAATTTATTAGATAGTGCATATAAATAGTTTGCCTTGAACGGTTCGAAATAAATTACCTCCATATCAAATTCATTCAATTTATTAGGAATATCTTTAATAGCCACTGGATCAATAAATATTATAGGTAGTCCTAGTGATAATTGCTTTAATTTACTAACATATTTTTTTTCAAATCGATTATTTTCAACAAGCATGAAATACAGATGAAATCTACTGTCGAGCAGCTTAATTAATTCGATGAGGTTTTCAAGTTTTCTGGAGGAGCTAGCAATGCCATGATGAATAAGATTAATCACATCATCCTTGGTTTGTTTGCAAGTTATGTCATAATAGTCTGTAGCATTTGTTATTGTAATGGTTCTAACTGAGTAATCTTTATTGTAGAGCTCACCGATACCATCGCAAACAACAAACATCTTATCAACATGTCTAATATACCTATCATGCAGGTATAGAATGTATGGTTTAAAGAGTAAACGCCAATAGGCCTTTTCAATATATTCATCTAATGCATACTCATGTGCGTCAAGAACTATTTTAACATTATGATTTACTTTTGATTTGTACTTATATGCTAATGGTAGATTTGCATCTAACTCATGAGCTATGATAATATCAAAATTGAGCTTTGAAAGCGTGTTGTATAACTTTTTGTTACTGGAATTCCAATAATATTTATTATACATTCGAAGCGCTAGAAAAATGAGACGAAATAATCTGACAACAAAACTGAGCTTCCTTCTTATAATAAAGCTATGCTCAAATCCAGACTGTACTGAACCAACCGCTGTGACATGGTAGTTTAGCGAAAACAGTTTTATCTGTCTATACTCTCGTGATGATCTTTTAAGATCAACATTTGATAATATTAATATATTTTCCATTTGTTTTAGGTTAGAAAAAAATCTCTTTTTCCATTATTAAGCTCTGAAAATGTTTCCTTGTATACGATTTCAATATTGGCGTCTGTCCCTGCATGTTTTTGAAAAGTATTTCGAATGAGATCTTCTTCAATTTGAGTGTAGTTTATCCCTTTCTTTATCTCAATTAGGATGTGCATTGCTTTAACCTTTTTTATGCGGTAAGCGACAACATTCAAATCCTTAAAAAGAACAGTAAATCCTGGTCCGGTTAAAACGTTGCCATTCTCTAACTTAATGACATCTAATGATCTACCCAATACTTTTTTGAACCATTGACCATTATAGGTACTTCCACCTCTTTGTAGATTTTCAACTTCATCGCCAACTTCGTAATTTATTAGCGGGCAAGCATAATTAAGAAGATCAGTAGCTAGCACTTGAGTAATTCCGTTGTTATGCTCGTTGCTATCAGTAATCAGACTGTTATATCCGACTTTAAAAAGACCGTCATTATGCTTAAAGGCCGTAACCCCTCCATCTAGTGCCCCATACTCATCAATTATATGACATCCAAAAGCTTTCTTAATTGTATCATAATAATTAGATGTTAGCATTTCTGAAGTTGTAAATACTGCAGTTAAGTCAAGTCTAATATCATTGTCAAGTGCATATTTACCAATTAGATACAATGAACTGGCATATCCATAGATGAATTTAATCTTTTGTTCCTTAATAAAATCTATGTGTTCACGAATTGTTTGTTCATTTAGATTTATTCCACTAATAGGAACTTTGCCTATTAGCCAATAATAAACCCTGTGTTTTAGCTTTAAAGATGAGCCACCTGGCAGTAATGATTTACTACCTACAGTAACGAATTTGTCGCCAAAATTGTATCCAGCTTTTATCCTGTTGAAGAACGTGTTGGCTGTTATATAGGAGTATGAATTATAATCTAATGGGAACCTTAGCGGATTTCCAGTGGAACCCCCAGTAGATGAAATAAAAAAATTTCCCTTGAAGCTTTTTGTTAGATCGAATCTATTGTTTAAATTTATTATGTCTGATTTTCCTATTGTAGGAAGACAATTTAAATCTTCAATACTTTTTATCGCAGAAATATTAATATTTTTTTCCTCCAAAAAAAATCTGTATATTCCATTTTCATTGTAGTGATACGTAAATAGTTTTTTAAACAAAAAGTCTTGCCAATCAAGAACTTTCTCAAATGTCCAGTTTTCTTGACTTTTGATTACATCTTGATATTTCGAAACTCGAGTACCAGTGAAATACTCAAGAGCAATGAACAAAACACTTTTGATATTAGTCATTCTTTTCGATTTTTATGACTTTTTTAATTGATTTTAGGAAGTTATTAAATTTTTGACCATTAGGGTAGGCCTCATGGGGAATTCCTTTTTGCGACATAATTCGATCAAATTCATTTTTATTTAGATCCCATTTTTTTATTACATATTCAACCAAATCCTTTTGCTCCTCTTCATTTAAAATTGGTTGCATCATTAACTCCAAAGCTTTATCTCTAGTCATTTGGCCCGAGCAGATCAAGTTAGAAAGGTGTGCTTTTCTTTTATCAATATTAAATTTTACAGGTAGATAGTAAGATTGGTAGAACTTTGTAAATACAGATTCAAAATGCTTTCCTCCATAATCTTTCCATCCGAGCTCAGAAGAAATTATTTTCTTGGCATCTTCCTTGTTATAATCAATATAGTTTAATATACAAATATTCTTATAGTAGTACTGTCTAAGTAATTTACCAATGAAACCGTATGTTGGGTAGGAATTGATTGTTTTCTCGCCGAAAATCTTATGAATTGATAAAATATTCTTTTGATCCCATTTTGCGTAGGACCAATTATCGGGCATTACTGCTTCGGTTACAATATTAAAACCATTTATGAAATATTTTATTCTTTCTTTTCTAGCTAGGTCAAGCATTATAGCGCTTATAGCATGGTCAGTCAACATTTCTAAATCAACGACACCGGCCTTAAAAAAGGATAGCTGTAGATCCTTAAACTCCTCCCAATCTATTACATGTGTATACAAATCGAACCTCAATTTTTCAACTGTATTATGTATATTTCTAACTGCAGTTTCTGAGTTCCAACCGTTGTCAAGGTGTACGGCCAGCGGTCGAAGTCCATGCTTAGCCACGAGCCAAGCTACATAGGTACTATCAACACCGCCACTAAGACCAATTATACAATTATACTTTCGATTTTTGCCATGGGTTTCAATTCTACTAATGATTTGCTGTAATACTTCATTTCTTTTAAGTTCATCTTCTATAATATCATTTCTTACTATAGTTTGATAGTTATTACAGTAGTTACAAACACCCGTCAAATCAAAAGAAATATTGTCAATAGTCGAATCTAAAATGCATTTTCTGCAGATTTGATATCCAATAACGTTATCCATACTTGGTTATTATTAATCTGTTAATTTATTTCTGTTATTAAATTTATTAGCTTTTGAGCGTTTTCCTTTGCTGACAATTCTTGAGAATGTAAATGAGCATTCAATTTGTAGTCCTTCAAACTTTCTATGGGTGTATTTAATATCAACTTAGCCATTGTTTCTGGTTCAAAATCATCACTTACTATACCTAAGTTGTATTCTTCTGTTATCCTTTTCATTTCAATAAGTGGACCCATAGCTAAAGCCAATCTGGCTTGTATAAACTGAAAAAATTTATTACCTAGGCCAAAATGTAAGTTAAGATTAATAGGGGGTACAAGAGTCAGCCCTATATCAAATTGATTC
Source organism: Ignavibacteriales bacterium (assembly GCA_020061995.1). The sequence goes on from JAGUXE010000414.1 coordinate 8,187, forward strand.
AAATAAGGCACTAAATTTTCAAATTCTACAGGGTCGAGAAAAAGTATATTCGAGTTTGCGGATGCTAATTTCTTTAAACGAATGATGTATTCGTTGCTTGATTTGTCCACTGAGACAAGAATAAGATATAAATAGTAATTCTTTGGAAGATACTTCATCATATGAATCATTAGTTCGAGTTGTCTCGAGGTGCTGGCTATTCCGTGATGAACTATTTTAATTTTATTAGGGTCAATATCAGATGGTTTAAGGTCAAAGTAATTTTCCATGTTTCGAATAATGAGGGATCTTTGCACTTTGAAGTTCTTTTTATAAAGTTCATCAATTCCATTTGATACTGTTAGTATCGCATGGCATTTAGGAATATATTCTTTACATATGTTATCAAGTAGCGGTTTATATAAAAGATTAAAGAGAAAACTATTCCCGTAATTCTCAGGAGAATACTCATGAGCATCGAGTATTATATTTTTGGCTTTCAAGGTGAAGGCCATAGGCAGATTAATAGCCTCATGTACGATAATCAAATCGAATTCAAACTGCTTTAATTTATTCCTGAATTTCTTCCTAGAATTATCCCAGTAATATTGTTTATATGCATGAATTAGTAAATATAGTAAACCCAATATTTTCTCATATAGTTTTCTTGAATAGCTTGGTATAAAGAGCTGTTCAGTTCCTACTTGTCTTTTACCGCATGTGTAGACTTCATGGTTATCCTTAAGCCAGTTAACCTGTCGATTTGGTCTAGCATCCTTGCTTAAATCCGTTTGAGTAAGAATAAGTATTCGCATCATTTATTTGCTTAATGGTATAAAGTACTTCAACTTTCCTGATTTTAATAACTCAAATTCCTTTACGTATTCCAGTTTTACAATTGTATCCTTGCCAGCATGCATATGTAATACTTCCAAAATTCTATTTTCATTATCTTCGTTATAGTTTTCATTAATTTTAAGGCGGCATTTCAAGGTGCATTCATTTTCTTGAACTAATTGATAACCATCAACATTAACATTATGAAATAATACTGTAAATCCTGGTCCCGTCAAAATGTTACCATTTGCTAGTCTAATTATGTCTGAAGATCTTCCAACGACTTTACCTATCACTTGACCGTTATATGTACTACTATTATTCATAAGTTCAACACTGTCCCCTAGTTTATATCTTATAAATGGAAAAGCAAGGTTTAATAGATCTGTGCAAAGTATCTCGCCAAATTTCTCTTCATTCTCGCTTTGTGAAACCTCGATATATGAATTGTAACCCACACAATAGTGATTTTTAATAGTCTCATAAGCAACAATCCCACCATCTCTTGCACCATATCCATCCATAATATCACAATTAAAAGCACTTTTTATTGTGGTCCTATAATATTCAGTTAAAACTTCTGATGTCGGAAATACTGCTATCAAATTAATGTTTCTCTTTGTTTCAGCCGAGTGCTTCGCTAGCAAAAATATTGCAGAAGCATAGCCATAAATGAACTTTACTTTTTGTGCCTCAATATAATCCAAATAAGAATTAATTTGATCTTGTTTTAGGTTCATCGCATCTAATGGAATAAATCCTTTCAAATAAGCAGCAATTCTTTTTTTTGTTGACAATCTTTTATTACTAACTCCTAAAGAAGCGGCCCCCAATACAATCATCTTTTCGCCATATCGATAATTAAACTTATTCTTATAGAATAAATCGGTTGCTACAATGAAAGACTCAGAATCTAGCGATATTCTATATTTTAATGGGTCGCCAGATGAACCGCCTGAGGCAGTATTGTAAAACTTTAATTCCTTAATATTAGAAGGTGTAAAAGAATCAATGTTTTGAAGAATTTCAGATTTAGTGATTGTAGGAATATTCGATATGTCGTTTAGACCTTTAATATCAGAAGGTACAAGTCCAATCTTCTTAAAAAGCTTTCTATAATACAAAGTGTTATTATAAACATGAATAACTAATTTCTTTAAATTTTCGGATTGCCAAGTTTGAATATCGTCTGCTGACCATTTACCCATTTTTTCAATTAAGCTAAGTGTCTGTAGAACGGATGTGTTGTTTTTACTTTCAGTCAATGAATATATCGGCAATCGAAATAGAGCATTTTTAAAATACTTATAGTTGTTAATCATTATTACCACTATTTAATGTGTCTTTTATAACTATTTCAAATAAAGAAATGACCATTGTAATTGTAAACCAAGAAGGTGCCAACGGAATAATGGCTGAATATGAAAACATAGTATAGGTTGTGCTATGATGAACTATTATTCCTAACAAAGATACAATCGGTATTAGAATGAGTTTCCTGTTTCTAACTGCCGGATTAACTGACTTGTAAATCCTCACGCTTCTTCCAATAAGATAGACTATTCCAATCCAAAACAATATATAGCCTATAAAACCACTATTCAAAATCATATTATGATGTCCAATATGCCCATCATGATACTGCCAATATGTCTCAGAAAACCCATAGCCAAAGATTGGGTTTTCTTGAATTTTTGACATTATTCTGGGCACTCGCACACTTAGACGTCCTAAAGTGCCATCAGCTGTTATATCTCCTTTCGCGAGTGCTTCGATCGTTAGAATTCTGTCAAATGATCCATGAATTTGACGAGAAACAGTATCGAATGCGTTTAGGAATAGGTATAAAATGGCTATTGACAAAACACTCCAAACGCCAATGCTTATAGTTTTCAACACCTCTCTTCTTACTAAAATCATGAAGACTATAAACATAGTCATAACCGCAAGTAAAACTCCTCTTGTTGCAGATAAAAATATTGAGAATATTACCAAAAAAACTAAGAAATAGTTATATTTCTCTTCGGTTGGTTTTTTATTATATATCATGAGTACAAGAACTCCAGTTAAAATCCATTCTAAAATATAAAATGAGTATAGAGGTCTACTAACGGAAATATTAGCTCCATCTGCTAATAATTCATCTTCATAATTCAAAACGCCGCCGATTAGAGTGACCGTTCTAACATTAGTAAAAAGCTCAAACAACTGTATTCCTATAACAATAAAAATAAAAGGAAGCAATAACTTGAAGTGCTTGTTAAACTCATTGGTGTTGTTCATTAATTTAGGTATGGCATACAACAAAAGAAAAGGTAGAGTACCCCTAAAACCTCTAAATAGCCTATTCAGTGAAACATCATATGCAAAAGTGACCATGAAAAGATATAGAATGATAAAGAACAAGCCTAGATAAAATGGTTTTAATACAAAATGATGCTTCCGCCCTACAATTAGTGCTTTGATAAAAGCAACAATAATCATTATTTCCGTATAAAACAAGTTCCTGCCGCCTCCAAGTGGCAAACCATAATTTCCTAGATTACGCGAAATTTCAAATAAATGCATTATATAACCAGGAGAGTCAGAAATCATAAAGAAAAAAGCAAACCAAAAGTAATTGTCCTTTGAATTAAAAAAAATTACTATAAGGCTCAGAAGAAAGACATACGAAACAAAAAAAGGCGTGCCGTACACGACAAAAATAGTCGTAAAATATAGAAAATATAACTTAAAATATTCAGATCTGCTGAATAAAACACGACTAATTCCAATACTTTTATTCGAATTCTCCATCAAACTTTTCTTATAAAAAAACTAACTAAAGTAACCTTTATAAGTGTATTTTCATTAAATAACCAGTCAATTTCTTCTTTACTAATGATTTTCAAAAAACGCCAAAGTATCAAATTTAACAAAATAGATCCAAATATCACAATAGAAATAACCAGGAACGAAGAATCCAAAAAGTGCAGTGTGGAAAAAACAAAAAGTCCGTTAAATAAAATAAGAGCTACAATATTTTTTATTGCATTTCTATCAAATATTTTACACTTACTAATGGACAAATATTTCTTTTGATAAAAACCAGCTATAAAGTAAGCAAGTATCAATGCAGCTATTTCAGCGATTATTATTACATTCAATGGATTACTATTGTTAAACAATAAATATATAATCACAGACCCTATTGCATAAAATGCATTGAATATTATCAATGTGCTAGGATAATTAGAAGCGCTAAAAAAAATCAATGATGGCAAAATACTGGCATTAAACAATAAGTGGAAGGAAATGATTAAAACGCTCATAAGAGTAATCTTACTTGCTATGTCTGGTAGCCACAAATTAAAGAGAAAACTAAACGTACCTATCATTGCAAAAATGATCATAATACTAAGATATATAATTTTTTGTTCGGCTAATGTTACAATTTTCGCTATTGTGGCCAATGAGTCTGACCTCGCAATTATAGGAAATATCGGATAGATACCTTTGTTTAATAGAGAGAATAAGTATGATCTGATTCTCATTACAATTTCATAAAAACCAACATAATCTATTCCAAAATATTTTGATATCAGCACTTTAGTAAGTGGTTGCCCGATAATTGTTATTAATCCTGCAGAATAAATTTTTGTAGTAAAAGAAAACTGCTTTTTAAACGACATGGGTATTTTTGAATAAGCACCCGTTAACTTAAAAGTACCCCATGTTTTGATGCTTGCTATCAATGTGCACACAAACCATACCAAGGTTGTTAGAAGGATTGCTAAACCAACATAATCAAGTGATTGTCTAAAGAATAGGACTATTATTATAAAGCTCCAATACATTACATTGTATAGTAGTCTTATGTAGTTAGACAAATATATTTTTTCTTGTGCATCAATAATAGCTTCAAACATCTGGCCAACTAGTAAAAGAGAATTGCTTATTATTAGAAAATAAAAAATTCCCTTTGATTCTTTCAGACTGGATTTTGGAACACCAAGTATATCAGTCATTATGGTTTCATGAAATAGGAAAAGTATTAGGGAGATAATTAAAGAGACAACACTAACAAATAGTAGTGATACTAGAATATCAACATTTGACTCTAAGCTCTTTCCTTGTTTGGACAAAAACCGTTTTAATGTTGTATTTAGTCCAAAACTTGCAAAAATATTTGTGCTACCAATAACTGTTAGAAGTGAAAAGATCCCATACTTTTCAAATCCAAGTTTATTAATGAATACAGGTATAGTTACAAAAGTTAAGCCAGCAACTATTACAGTCTGGAGTATTCCGCTTAGTGAATTTGCAAGGAAGGGATTTTTCATTTGTTCATACTAACTTTCCTTTTCTACGATTATTAGTTAGAGTAGAAAAAATAGAGATTATTCAATACTACTGAAGTCTTAAAGCAATTGTGAATTATATATAGCACAATAATGAGGGTGCGTCAGATTAATAATTGAATGAATTTGATATTTTTATTGGCATGAAGATAATTAATTTCAAATATGAAATTTTCAAGTTGTTTTTATACATGATATTTAATAGTAATCTAGTTTATTTATTAAATTAACACAACACCAGTAATTATCACTTCAACTAATTCAAATAATCATTGGTTTGCAGTAATTTAACTGTAATAGATAGCTTATAATTAGTCTGTATCTATATAAATGGATGATATTCTCCAGTTTTACCTATTGGTTTCTTATTCCTGATGGAATGCACAATGTAAATACTTGGTCGCGCATCAGCCAGTCCATAGCCTTTGCCGTCGATAATGTATTTGTAGCTTGAGGTATGCAGGTCGGTGAAGCCATCGGAGAATTCAATTTCTTCGCCATTCATGGTTAGGCTACGGAAAGTGGTTTTGCCGGCAGCTTTGGCCTGCTGGGGAAGGTGGTTGCGGTTGATGCTCAGGAACCAGCGCACGCGGGCGTTTTCGAGTTGGAGGAAGCCTGCTGCGCGGTCGGCCTCGTTCACATGCACCACATTTTCTTTTGCCGGTCCAAACACCCAGGTGAGCATGTCGAAGAAATGAACGCCAATGTTGGTGGCTACGCCTCCGCTCTTCTCCAGGTCGCCTTTCCAGCTTCTATTGTACCAGGCACCACGGGAGGTGATGTAGGTGAGGTCGATGTCGTAGGATTTATTGATTTGAGGATTTGAAGATTTGAGGATTTGAGGATTCAATCCTTTGTCAACTTTATCCTTCAGGGCAATGATGGCGGGGTGGTGGCGGAGTTGGAGGATAGTGAATATGTTAAGGCCACTTTCTTTTTCGATCTCCATGAGGGCGTCCACGTTCCAGGGGTTGAGCACGATGGGTTTTTCGCAAATGGCATGGGCGCCGTTGCGCAGGGCCATGCGTATGTGTGCGTCGTGGAGATAGTTCGGGCTGCAGATACTTACATAATCAATGTGCCCGTTGCCGCTGCGCCGAAGCTTATCCAAATGGCGGTCGAAACGCTCGGGTTCAGTAAAGAAGGCCGCATCGGGGAAATAACTATCCATAATACCTACGCTGTCGAAAGGATCGATTGCTGCAAGAAGTGTGTTGCCGGTCTCCTTAATTGCTTTCAGGTGCCTGGGCGCTATAAAGCCCGCAGCACCAATAAGTCCGAAGTTTTTCATTGTAGTTGGGTTGTCTTATTAATTTATAACTTTCTATGATCGATAGTTTAGGAATTTGAGTCCATTTTTAGAAATAACTCAAGCTTCCAATCTGCGTTTCACAGGCATACTTTTGAATGTGGAAGGAAGTTTTTCAATTCAGAGATATTTATACCTCATTAATGTCTCCGTAATATAAGTAATATTGTTTACCGATAGGTAAGGGTGCATGGGAAGCGATAGTACTGTTTTTGAGAGTTGGTGGCTCACAGGATTATCTTCTGACTTGTAGCCCAGATGTTTGTAAGCAGTTTGGGCGTGCAAAGGTTTGGGGTAATAAACCATGCTGGGGATTCCATTCTCTTTTAGGTATTGCTGCAGTTGGTCGCGTTGAACTTGTGAATCTAGAATAAGTGTATATTGAGCCCAGCTAGAGTAGTATCCTTCAGGGATGTATGGCGTCATGAAATGAGAGGCCAACTTTTGGGTATAGTTTTCCGCTGCTTCATTCACCTTTTTAAGTTCGTATGTTCTAAATGCCTCCAATTTTGGAATGAGGATTGCAGCCTGTAAAGTGTCTAGTCTGGAATTTAGCCCTACCCGTACATTATCGTATTTATCCGATCCCTTTCCATGCACTTTAATCGAATTCATTTGATCCGCCCAATCATCATTATCTGTAAATACAGCCCCACCGTCACCATAGCATCCAAGCGGTTTAGCCGGAAAAAAAGATGTCGTTGAAATGTCTCCAAAACTACAAGCCATCTTACCGTTGATACTTCCTCCAAATCCCTGTGCACTGTCTTCAAGTATGAAGAGCTTATGAATTTTAGCAATTTTTTTTATCTCAGGGTAACTGGCAGGCAGACCAAACAAGTTAACAGGGATGATAACCCTTGGTTTGAGTATACCTTCATATTGAATTTTTTGAATCGCTTTTTCAAGGCTAACTTTGCAAATATTAAATGTTCGTGGTTCAACATCCACAAAAACTGGAGTTGCCCCTTCTAGCGAAATAACTTCAGCTGTTGCGATAAAGGTAAAATCAGGTACAAAAACAGCATCACCCGGTCCTATATTCCATACTTTTAAGGCAAGTGTTAGTGCATCGGTTCCGTTGGCACATGATATACAATGTTTTGCCCCAACATAATTAGCCAACTTCTCCTCTAATTCAGTAACAGCTTGCCCGCTAATAAAATCGCCACGCATAGCAGTATCTATCATAGCTTTGTCAATATCTGGTTTTAGGGCTAGGTATTGGGCTTTTAAATCTCGGAAGTTCATTAGGTGATTAGTTATTTAGCAATTCTAAGATATTAACCATGGTTTAGCTTTCAAATTTTCCTAACAATTCCCTCCTCCAAAACATACTCCTCTCCTGATTCCGGACAAATAGCTTTTCCATCAACAAAATGGAGGCGTTGGCCGAATTCGCTCATCCAGCCTGTTTGTCGGGCGGGATTGCCAACGACAAGGGCGTAGTCGGGGACGGTTTTGGTGACAACGGCACCGGCACCGATGAAGGCAAACCTGCCGATATCGTGGCCACAGACGATGGTGGCGTTGGCTCCGATAGAGGCTCCTTGCTTTACCAGAGTTCGTGCATACTCGCTTTTGCGGTTGACAGCCGAGCGGGGATTGGTCACATTGGTAAAGACCATCGATGGCCCGAGAAAGACATCGTCTTCGCAGATCACACCGGTGTAGATACTGACGTTGTTCTGCACTTTTACATTTTTGCCAAGTACCACCTGTGGACTCACAACAACGTTTTGGCCGATGTTGCAGTTTTCACCTATCACACAGTTGGACATGATGTGGCTGAAGTGCCATATTTTGGTTCCTGCACCGATTTGGCAGTTATCATCAATGACGGTGGAGGAGTGAGCGAAGTAGTTCATGATAAAATTAGAGATTTAAATTTCAAGATTCAAAGAGTAGAGCCAAGGCAGAAGTAAGAGTAGCCAAGTAAGAAGAGCCAGGGCTGAGTAGGAATTGTCAAGTAAGAAGGTGATTTGCTCTTTTACCTTTTTACCTGGCTCTTTACAGCCTCGCATCTACCAACTCCTTTGGAAGTATTCCCTTGACATCATAGATTATCGTGCCATTTTCCTTGTGTGATACCATATCTATTTTCTGAAATTCGTTATGTGCGACAGCCAGTATGATTGCTCCGTAGCCGTTACCATCAGGATATTTTGCTAATATTTCGATGCCATATTCATGGGTTACTTCTGCCGCACTCGCCCACGGATCATAGATATCTACTTCCATACCGTAAGTCTTCAGCTCATGGTAGATGTCGATGGCGCGGGTGTTGCGGATGTCGGGACAGTTTTCCTTAAAGGTGATGCCGAGCATCAGGGCTTTGGCGCCTTTCACGGGCTTGCCGGCTTTGAGCATGAGTTTTACCACTTCGCCTGCTACATAAGCACCCATTCCATCGTTGAGGCGGCGTCCGGCAAGGATGATCTCGGGGTGATAGCCAACTTCCTGGGCTTTCTGAGCGAGGTAGTAGGGGTCAACACCGATGCAGTGGCCGCCTACCAGGCCCGGACGGAAGGGCAGGAAGTTCCATTTGGTTCCGGCGGCTTCGAGCACCTCTAAGGTGTCGATGCCCATCTTGTGAAAAATCTTGCTGAGCTCATTTACAAAGGCGATGTTGATGTCGCGCTGTGAGTTTTCGATCACCTTGGCAGCTTCTGCCACCTTGATGCTGGGGGCCAGGTGGGTGCCTGCGGTGATGATCTCGCGGTAGAGTGCGTCCACCTCAAGGCCAATTTCGGGTGTGCTGCCACTTGTCACCTTATTGATGGTGGTGAGGCTGTGTACTTTGTCGCCGGGGTTGATGCGTTCGGGGCTGTAGCCTACGAAGAAATGCTGGTTCATCTTCTTGCCCGATACACGCTCCAGCACAGGCACGCAATCTTCTTCGGTAGCTCCCGGGTAAACAGTGCTTTCATAGATCACGATGTCACCGTCTTTTAATACTTTTCCCACGGTCTCCGAGGCTTTCACCAGGGGGGTGAGATCGGGGCGGTTGTTTTTGTCGGTGGGGGTGGGTACGGCGATGATGTAGATTTGGCAGTCGTGGATGTGACTAAGTTTGTCTGTTATTTGAAGGCCACTGGCTTTTGGCTCTTGGCTGTTAGCGGGTTTCAGAACGGCTTGCAGGTCGGCGTCGTCCACCTCTAGTGTTGGGTCGTGGCCATCGTTGAGTTCTTTGATGCGTTTTTCGCTGATGTCGAAGCCTACGACGGGGCGTTTTTTGGCAAATTCAACGGCTAGAGGGAGGCCAACGTAGCCAAGGCCGATGATGGCGATTTTTTTCATTATTTAAAATTCGAAGATTTGAGGATTTGAGGATTTGAGGATTTTAGGATTTGAGGATTTGACAATTTGAAGATTTGAAGATTTGAGGATTTGAAGATTTGAAGATTTGAAGATTTGAGGATTTGACATTTTGAAGATTGAGTAAACCCTTAATTTTCAAATTTTATCTTTTAAGAGTCAAAGATTTAGCTGTGAGGCCGTTGATTTTTTCAAAGTCTTTGCTGTTGTTGGACAGTAGGCAACAGTCATTAACGATACAACTGGCTGCAATGATTGCGTCAGGCAGTTTTGTGCTGCTTTGCTGTCTGATTTTGATCGTCTCAATCACTACGGCTTCATCAAGATCAATTATTGTAGCATTGTTAACGAAAGCTTCCAGGGCTTTGTGCTGCGCAGGACTGATTTTGTTAAAACCGAGGAGCTCGATTCGGTTTATGACAGAGATGTAATAGTTGCTCTTAAACAGGGCTTCAATAAATGAAGCTGCGTCTTCCGAAAGAAGCGAACCAAAGTAATAGATTGCAACGTTAGTATCAATCAAATAGTTCTTTGGTTCCATTCGCTGCGGGATTCATTCACCATGCCGGCTAAGTCCATGGCTTCGTCAGCTGAGAAAACACCTTTAAGCCTGGAGAGATCCTTTCCGGTGCCTTTCTTACGCCTGATCAATCTGATCATAAGCGCTCTTTCCATTCCTTTGAGTATGGCTAAAGCGTTTTTGTTTTTTATTTCAATCTGAATAACTTCCATTCTTTGATCTTTATTACAAAAATAGGGATTTTTTTAGATTTGACAATTTGAGGATTTGAAGATTTGAAGATTTGAGGATTTGAAGATTTGAGGATTTGACAATTTGAAGATTTGACAATTTGAAGATTTGAAGATTTGAGGATTTGACAATTTGAAGATTTGAGGTTTGGAAGTAGACTGTAATAGCTGATTTTTAGCATCTACTTATAACCAGTAACTAGTAACAAGAACCCAGAAACCAATGTTTGCAAAGGTCGGAGAGCGAAGGGCAGAGGGCGGAGGGCGGAGGGCGAAGGGCAAAGGGCGGAGGGCGACCACAACCCGGAACGCGGAACCCGGAACCGACTTAAGAGACGGAGGGCGTAAAGGCATAAGGCATAAGGCGTAAGGGACATAGTGACTGAGAGACGCAGAGACATTCACCTAACCAGAAACA
>JAGUXE010000192.1 GCA_020061995.1 Ignavibacteriales bacterium
TTAAACGGGTTGGGATAGTTTTGTTTTAAAACATACCCGTGAGCAGAAGTAAAATTATTTTCTTCTGAAGCATCATTAACAATTAACCACATGTAATAAACTGAATGATTTTCTGTAGCTGCATGCATCACCCATGATGTATAATTAACTAAATCCATAATTACTTTACCCTTTCCAAACCCATAAGAAAAATCTGTCCAATCTCCTTTACTGTGATATTTAATGAAAAATCCATTGTTCTTTGTTGCCGCAATTAAGGACCAGCTTTCAAAAATAACTTTTACTACTTCATATTGATTCAATCCAAAATCCTCCCATGTAATTCCTTCATCATAACTAATTCTTATTCCATTACCGCATGCAAAAATGTATCTGTTTATACCATTAAAAACACAAGAAATATTGCTATACTTTCCTCCCGGAACTGTTGAGATATATTGAACAGTCATGCCACCATCACTACTTTGATAAAAAAGGGAATCATCAACGATAAAAAATATTTTATTACTTGAATTATTAAATGAACTTGCACCAATAAAATTCATTCCGTTTGTCCCTTCAACTGGTGACCAGAAGTTTGGAGAATTGATAACATCAGCAATGTAAAGTCCAGCGGAGTTGATCCCATCACTTAATGCCAGATATATATTCATACTGTCTTTACGTTGAATGAATTGATTAAATCTACCAGAACCTAACGGTAAATTAAAAACTGTTTGCCACGTTGATCCGGCATTTGTAGATTTTTGAATAAACCCGTTTAATTCGGGAAAAAATCCAGCTGCTAATGCAATGCTATCATAAGTTGAAGATAGAATAATTGAGTTTATTGGAAATCCACTTAAACCATAATTATTGGTTGGACTCCAATAGTTTTGCATACCCCTCTTAACTCCTCTCGGAGTTCCTAATAGTACGATATCATAATAATATTGTGATTTTGCAAGCGTCAAACATTTTTGATTATTCGTACCAATTTGTTGCCACATTCCGGTTGAATTTTCAAAAATACCTTCATCAGTTCCGGCATAAAGTTTATTTCCACTAACGTTAATAGTATGAACCGGAAGAGTCATTAGAATACCAAGGTCAGGATATTCAAGACCTGCTGAATAACCACTCCAGGTAATCCCAAAATTAACTGTTCGGAAAACCCCTTCTCCACTGCTCACATAAATTTTTCCGGTAGGATCGATAGCTACATCCGATAAACGAGTCATGGAAATTGGTGGTAAACCGTTTGTTGAAGAAATCCAGGTATCCCCATTGTTACTTGATAAATAAACAATGTTACTATCAGATGCAATAACTGAAAGTTTATATGGAGGTATATTATCGCATGCAATCGAAATGTATTTTTTTTCTGGGAGATTTAATTGAAGCCAACTCTCTCCGGCATCAGTAGAGCGGAACAGACCTTCTTCGGTAGCCATTATAACAAATTGATTGTTGTGTTGATTTAACAAGACTTTATTAATTTTTCCTTTTTGTGGATTAATGGTAAACCATGAAGTTGAGTCCAAATCACCTCTATAAAGTATACTATCTTTCCAACAGAAAATTAAAGTTGAAGGGGAACGTGAAGATGTTATTCCATCAGTTGAGTTTTGAAGTGAAGTAATATTATGCCAATGATAACCGACATCGGTGGTATAAAATAGTTGAGTGTTGTTTGCTGCTAATAATGTATCGGAAGAGGCAAGGAAATCGGAATGAATAAATTCCCCTGCATTATACATGTGAATCCAATCATAATAAAAGAAACTTAACCCACCATTAGTAATTGCTGAAATATTTCCACGATTATTAACTGCTATTTCACTAACTGTCCCTCCGTATGGACCAAAGCCATACCATATATTATGATGAACTTGTGATAAAACCACTGAAGAAAAAATGAAAAAGAAAACTAAAGATTTCATAATAGACTCCTCAAAGGATATAAATGATTTTTGAACATTAACAAATTTAAAAAGATTCGTATTTGTCTCATTTTATTTGACAATCTTTGTTTAGGATTATTGTATTGGTAAGTCGGTTCTGTGTGATTATTATTGTAATCTCACTCTGCTTTACAGAGTTATCCCCAATTAGTATGCTTATGATTAGTTGTGAGAAAAAATAATTCAAGAAAACCCCTTCAAATAATAAGAGAAGAGAAAACTTAAGCCGGATTATTTTCGCTCTAAGTATAATGAAATATATTTAAAAGTCAATGTGGGCTGGAACACATTGACAAAATTATTACTCTTGAAGAAAGTTTTTTACAAACTTAGTTTTCTTGAGATATAAGGTTACTCTGCCAATGCAATTGAAGCGGCAAAAACATTTTTTGCTCCATTTATTTTCAAGACTTCAGCAGCGGCGTTAATTGTACTTCCGGTGGTTATTACATCATCAACTAAAAGAATGCTTTTATTTTCAATCACTTTGGCAGATTTGATATTAAATGCATTTCTGACATTTCTTGTTCGTTCATCTTTATCTTTTTTCGTCTGTGTTTCGGTGTATCGTTTTCTAAAAAGAATATCATTAGAAGTTTTTACCCCAATTATAGAGCTTATACCTTTGGTTATATAATCAGATTGATTAAAACCACGTTCAATTAAGCGTACTTTGTGTAAAGGAACAGGCAGAATCAAATCATATTTCCACTCAGATCGGAATTGCAAAAGTGCTTCACCGAGCAGTTCGCCAAAGTAAAATGCCGATGAAAAACGGCGATCATATTTTATTGAGAAGAGAAGTTTTTGAATTGCTTCACCCTTTTCGAATAAAAACATTGCATAGAAATCAGTTAGGAATTTTGAATCCTCAAAATGTTTTTTGTATTCATTTGAAATACTTGATTCAGGAGCGGGGACAAGATCATTCAGACAATCAATACATAAAACTTTTTCATTCGCTAAAAGTTTAACTGAACAGCCGGGACATGACCTTGGAAGTATAACATCTAGTGCAGAAGAAGCAATTTGTTCCACGAAATTACTCAAATCATTCCTTCGCGTTTGCGGATGAACCATTCAATTGATAATAGAAGTATTAGCAAAATCAGTAATCGATGGTTAGACCATAGATTGAATTCTGAAACAGATAATTTTTCGGTTTGACTGTTATTATTGATCTTTTCTAGTTGGTTAATCAAGGGGGAATAGTCGTTATTATAATAAAAACTTCCATTATTCAATCGGGAAAGGAGCATTAAATAATCAACATCGGCCACATTATTTAGAAGTTCGAGGTTAGTTTCGCCAACTGAAAATCTACCGTTATCTTTTCCGAGTTCTTTTTTATTTAAGATGGCTTTACCGGTAAAATAATAATCACCGGCTGTTGAAGTTTCAAAAAAACCCTCATAAATCCCGCTACCAAGTGGATCAAGTGCAATATTGTAAACAGATTCACCATGTTGAACTTTAACATCCACTTCAGCATCCGAAATAATGTTAAAACTTTCATCATAGACCTCAGCTACAAATTCAATTTTTTCACCAGAAGAATATGTCTTTTTTACAGTTTTAATTTTAACAGGTTTATTTTCTTCATTTGCATTAAGCCATTTCAAACTGTTCATTAAAAATCGATCATAAAGATCAAGTCCTGATTGAGCTCTAATTAATTTCCATTTCCAAATATCACTTCCGATAATTGCTATCGATCGTTTAGTCCCGAAACGTTTAGTTACTATTAACGGAGTATTAATCGTAACATTATTCACTTTCATTTGTGCGATTTGTTCGGCTTCAGGTTTAGAAGAAATCTCCCAATTTGGTACAACAACCGGTGGCAGATTATTCCACGAGTCTAACAAATTCAGAGCATTGTTTTGTATTATTGGATTTCGTTGTTCCTCGACTGAAATTAGTGGTTGTGCTTCCAATTGCCCGGTAAAAATTTTATTTACTGAAAAAGGAAGTTCAGTTTGAAGTTGTTTTAATTTATTAATATCAACAAAAGGGGAAAGAAGTATAAAATAGGGGGTATTCTTCGATGAAATTTTCTGTTGAACCAAAGATAGTAAATCTTGCGAGGTTTCAGCAGTTGGGAATGCAACTAAAAACAATATGTCTGCCTCCTGTACAAATTTATTGACCGGAGTATTATTTAGATATTTATTAGGTCCAAGTTGAATAACTGAATTCACAACAATGTTTGTATCATTCATTAAGCTGTTCTTAATAAATGATAAATCTGCTGTAGCAGTACCTCCAATTAAAGTAACCTTAATCTTATTACTTAAGACTTTTAAGAAAAACTGTTTTTTATTATTCTCCTTTGAAAACTCTCCGTCGACATGATTAATTATAACTTTAAGTTTTTTTTCACCAGGAGAATCTGGTTTGTAATCGAAGGTTAGGCTATGACTCCCTTCATAATCAAGAAAGTAATTTTTTTGTTCAATTAGTTTATTTTCTTCATACAATTGAATCGTTATATTCTGATTTGTTATTCCTCTATTTACAATTGATGTCATAAGTTGAGTTGTAACCCCTACGTAAATAATTTCGTTATAGAGTACATTTTGAATAAAAATATCTTTATGTTTAGTTGAATCTCCAATCCCGATAGTAAAAATAGGAACTAAGAGTTTTTCTGCTGTACTGATTGATTGTGATCCTTCTGTAACAATTCCATCTGAAACTATAGTAATAGTTGCCTTTTCAATATCAAGCTGTTTAACATGAGAAATTAATTTTGCAAAGTTTGTAGTCGGCTCTCCAAATCTTAGATTAATGCTATCTGGATTGACAGGCAGAACTTCTTTTCCAAAAGTAAAAAAAACTAGATTATCCTTTATCGTAGAATTTGTTATATCGGAAACAAATTGATTAATAGTCTCCGCTTTATTCATCCCATCATCAACATTGATAGATTCAGAATTGTCAATAAAAACTAAATGTTTAGGAGTAATTTCTTCTCTTGTGGTAATAGTAAGTATTGGTTCAAATATCAAAAAGATTAAAAGAGCTAAAGATATAAACCTCGAAACAGTCACTATACTCTTATAAATACCTGATAGTTGGGGGAGAGTAAAACGATAATAGAATAATGTCCAGATAGAACTTACTAAAATCAATATCAGTAAAAATATCCAATTAAATGAGAACGAGAAGGAGATATTTTCAATGTTAAACATAGATACCAATTATTGTCTGATTATTTCTACTAAATAAACTTTTACTATTTCTTGAAAAGTTCGTTGATATTCCAATCTTGCATTGTGTCAAAAGTTGCATGATCGGTAAGATCAAAGTGAATCGGAGAGACCGAAATAAAATTATTTCTCACAGCATATTGATCCATTTGAGGATCGTTGTCGCAATCAACCAAATTTCCGGTTAACCAATAATAATCCCTACCATAAGGATCTTGTCTTTTTTCATAAATATCATCCCATTTTGATTTGCCCTGTTTAGTCAACATTATCCCCTGAATATCAGTTTCATTTCTATCCGGGACGTTGATATTGAGCATCGTACCTTTGGTTAATCCCTTTTCATGGATTAGCTGTGCAAACTTTTTTGCAATTTCAGCAGCAAGTGTGAAGTGTTTTGCTGAATGATTTGTAACTGAAATTGCGATTGCAGGAACGTCCATTATAGCAGCTTCTCTTGCTGCTGAAACTGTACCCGAATAAATAACATTGGTTGCAGTATTTGAACCGTGGTTTATTCCGGAAACAACAATATCGGGAACTTCATTCATAATATTACGGATTCCCATTTTCACACAGTCGGCAGGAGTACCATCAACTGCATATCCAAAGAATTCATTATTTTTATAAAATTTAATAACTCGAAGTGGGACCTGCATTGTGATTGCGTGCCCAACTGCACTTTGTTCTTTAAGTGGGGCTACAACAGTTACTTCACCAATTTCTTTTAAAGATTGAGTTAAATGAAAAAGACCGATCGAATCTATTCCATCATCGTTACTGACTAATATTTTCAAAATTTACCTCTTTTATTAAAAAACGATTATTAATATAATACTTAGGTCAATTACTCCAAATGTTATAAACTGTTAGAAAAATGATTTATTCATTTTTGGTTTCATTGACTTCTTTCAGTAGTTTTACAAATTAAAAATAGGTAATCGTGATTATTATAAAGTCTCTTTTATTAAGTCGTTTTAAGGAAATAGCTTTTGGATTCAGTACAAAAATAGATTCAAATATGAACGCTCCTTTTAATTTCAATCTTTCGCAATCTGTTGGAGATGATTCAAATATTGTTGACGGAAATCGGAAGAAGTTTTTTAATCAATTAGGATTTGAATCTTCAGATGTTGCTTTTCAGAAGCAAGTTCATGGGGATAAGATAACTGTAATCGAAAAATCCGGGCTCTGTGGGGAAAGTGATGCGATGATTACGAAAGTATCAGGAATCGCTCTGGCAATTAGTACTGCCGACTGCACCCCAATATTTTTATTTGATAAAAAACAAAAAATTATTGCCGGTATTCATTCAGGTTGGAGAAGTACAGTCAAAAAAATTACTTCAAAGACTATTCAATTGTTAATAAACGATTTTAATGTTGATCCTTTAGATTTATACGCCTACATAGGACCTTCAATTTCACAAATGAATTATGAAGTTGGTAATGAGGTAGCTGAACAATTCGATTCAAAATATATAGTGCTTAAAAGTCATCGATTATACCTCGATGTTGCCGAATGCAATTATGAGATGTTAATTGAAGATGGTATTCCTTTAGAAAATATTCAACTCTCAAATTTGTGTTCATATCAACAGAGTAATTTACTTCATTCCTATAGAAGAGAAGGTTTGAGATCGGGGCGGGCTTTGGGTCTAATTTATTTGCGGCGGACTGGGCATGAATGATAAAATTAAAATACCCTCAGTCTATCTGATTATCTCGTTGATATGGGGATCTACATGGCTGGCAATTCGAATCGGATTGGAATCACTCACTCCTTTTCTTTCAGCCGGCTTGCGTTTTCTAGTTGCTGCATTAGTAATTTATCTATTGATGATGTATAAAAAATTGCCGATTCAAAATGATAAAGTTGCGCTGAAACTGTATTTCCAGATGGGTTTCTTTTCTTTCATAATTCCTTTCGGTCTTGTTTATTGGGGACAACAGTTCATCCCTTCAGGTTTGGCTTCGGTTTTATTTGGTGTTTATCCATTCTTTGTGGCCGTCTTTTCAAAGATTTCAATGCCTCAAGAAAAAATAGAAGTAATAAAAATTGTAGGAATGATTTTTGGCTTTGCAGGAATAGTGTTTATCTTTTCTGATAATCTCGATTTTAAATTAGATTCTGATTTCTTAGGAATGAGCGCAGTTTTATTAAGTGGAATAATGCAATCAGCAATTGCTGTTGCTATTAAGAAGAATGGAAAACATCTAAATTCGCTTTCAATGAACTTTATACCTATGCTACTGGCTGGATTTGTGATGACAATAGGTGCTTTCTTTGTTGAAGATCTAACAAGAGTTGTAGTAGATTTCAAAGCAGTATCAACCGTTTTATATCTGGGAGTTTTTGGTAGTGTTGTTACTTTTACTTCATATTACTGGTTATTGAAAAGAATAAATATTTTACTCCTTTCGTTAATAGCTTTCGTTACTCCGGTGATTGCCTTAATATTAGGATGGGTTTTCTATAACGAAAGTTTACAGAAACATCATTTAATAGGTAGTGGGTTTGTACTAATTGGATTACTTGTGGCAAACCTTTCGAATATTAAAATAAGTAATAAACAATTTTTACGATCAAGGTAAGTTAAATGCAAAATATAATTAGAATTAAAAAAGCGACTTTTTATGCGTATCACGGTGTTTTTAAACAAGAGCAAAATATCGGTGGTAAATTCGAAGCTGATATCGATTTGCATACTGATTTTCTCCATGCTACAGAAACTGATTCCTTAAAGCAAACAGTCGATTATGAAAAAGTATATAATCTACTTTCTGATCTTGCTATGTCGCAAAAATTTTATTTAATAGAAACGTTAGCTCTCAGATTAGTCGAAGCAATCTTCGAGAATTTCCCAACCGTCGATAAAACATTTATCAGAGTAAGAAAAAATAATCCTCCAATTGGCGGAGTTGTTGATTGTGTTGAAGTAGAAGTTGAATCAACAAGAGATGAGTATTTACAAAAGATAATTCATAAGAGATGAGAAAAAGAAATAACAATATATTTTTAGGTTTGGGTTCAAATTTGGGTGATCGTTTAAGTTATCTTTATAAAGCTATATATGCGATTCATTGGCATGCCAATAATAGTGTAGAAAAAATATCATCTATTTATGAAACACGACCATTTGGAAATCCGGATCAAAATAATTTTCTAAATCTAGTTATTAAAATGGAAACTGATTTACAACCCGACGAATTGCTAATCTATCTTAAGAGCATTGAGAAGAAATTAGGAAGGATCGAGAGAGAGAAGTGGAATGCTCGTGAAATTGATATTGATATTCTTTTCTACAATGATTTGGTTATTCAAAAAAATGTAATTGTGATTCCACATCACTATATAGCTGAAAGGGACTTCGTTTTAACTCCTCTTTGCGAAATTGAACCCGCTTTTATTCATCCTGTTTTAAATCGAAAAATTTGTGATATTTGTATTAAAGAAAATGAAAGTTATATAATAGAAAAAATTGAAAATAATATTTTAATAAAGGACTTAGATGTCTGTATTGAATGACAACAATGTAAAATATATCGCAATTGAAGGAGCAATAGGTGTCGGTAAAACTTCACTTGCAAGAAAGTTAAAAGAAAAATTGGATTCTCAACTTATTGTGGAACAGTTTGAGGTTAATCCATTTTTAGAAAAATTTTATAGTGATAGAAAGCGTTTTGCTTTTCAAACTCAAATGTTCTTTCTGGTTAATCGATTTAAACAACAGGAAGATTTAAACCAGGAAAATCTTTTTTCCCAATATATGGTCGCGGATTATATTTTTGAAAAAGATAGAATATTTGCATACTTAAACTTGAGTGGAGATGAGTTAAAATTGTATGAAACAATGTTTCCATTGCTCTTTAAAAATTTACGGAAGCCTGATTTGGTGGTTTATCTTCAATCTAATGTGGATAGGTTAATGTATAATATTAGGAAACGTAATCGTCAAATTGAACGAAATATTTCAAGAAGTTATATTGAAGAACTAACCGATGCATACGATCATTTTTTCTTCCGCTACTCATCAACTCCTTTATTGATAGTTAATTCATCAGATATTGATTTTGTTAATAGTGAAAAAGATTTTAATGAATTATTTAAAGCGATTTTCAGAGAAGACAGAGGATTCATTGAATATTTTCAACCGGAAGTGAAGCGATTATTATGAAAGTGATATTTATTGCTCTTTTGGTTTTACTTTTTTACATCGCATTCAAAGTACTTCGTTTTTTTAGCCAGATATCAAAAGCTATTGATAATAGAAGGCAAGATTCAGCCCCCAATCAAAAAATGAAACCGAATCAAAACTCTCCTCATAGAAACTCTATTAACAAAAAAGATATTGTTGATGCTGATTTTGTTGATATTAAAGAAGAAAAAACGAAAAGTGAGTAAAACAATCAAAATAGAATATGTGTTTGTCTAATCAATATATTTCTGTTCTTGACATAGGTTCTAATTCATTTCATTTCATCGTCACGCAAATTGTAAATAATTCAATTTCTGTAATTCAACGAGAAAGATTTGTTTTACGTTTAAACAGATTTGAAATGAGTGGAACAAATATAATAGACGATGATAATACTAAATTAGCCCTTGCTATAATTAGGAAAGTGATTAAGATATCCGAATCGTACAACTCAAAATTAGTTATTGTTGCAACGAGTGCTGTACGTGAGTCGGAAAATGGAGATCAATTTATTGAATTTATTTTTGCTCAAACAGGTTATAAAATTTATATACTAAATGGTGAGACTGAAGCAGAATTGATATTTAATGCAATCATAAATAGCAATTCAGATATTTCAGATCAACTGGTTTGTAATATTGATATTGGAGGTGGAAGCACTGAAATTATCGTTGGTAACCATGAGAGAATTCTGAATTCAATCAGTCTAAAAATTGGTGCCGTAAGAATGTCACAACAGTTTTTCCATAATTATATATTAACAACCGACGCCGTTGATAAATGTTATGATCATTTATATGAGATACTTAATTCACAAATAAATGTGAAATTGATTGATTCAGTAAATCACTTCATTGGCAGTTCAGGGACAATGCTCACAATACTCGATTTATTAAAAAAGAATTCAATCGTTCAAATTGATGAGGATAGTTTTACCTATCAACAATTTCTATCAATCAGAGATGTGATCTTAAGTGGAAAAACTATAGAAGAGAGATTATGTATTCCCGGAATTGAAACACGCAGAGCCGATATACTTCCTGCGGGAATAATAATTGTTGATTCATTATTTAAATTACTGAAAATAAAAAAAATAAGAGTGTCATCTTCTTCATTGCGTGAAGGGGTTGTACTAGCAGTGTCTAAAGGGGATAAAAAATATTTTGCTGAAACCATACTTTAGTTATTACATCTAAATCATTAA
>JAGUXE010000251.1 GCA_020061995.1 Ignavibacteriales bacterium
TAGAAGTATCAAGCCCTCTTTCAACTACAACCTCATTTCCTTTCAAGTAAACTGTAAAGCCCAAATCAGGATGTTCCGTAGCAATAATGTAAGCAACATCAAACATACCTTGCGCATACCTTTTGGCAGCATCAATTTTAGCAGCATCTCTTAAGGTTTGTTCCAACATTAACTCCTGAGGAGCAAGATTGTCCACTCTGCCTCGACTATAAAGATGTCTAATCTCAACTGGTTTAATTCTCTCTGCGCATCCTGCAATCACCAAAAGAATGCAAATACTTAAGAATAGTTGCATCTGTTTCTGTCGCATGTAGCACCTCCTCTTTTAATTTCTTATTATACATCAAAGAGTTAAAAAAAAATTGGAATTTTATTAGGCAACTCTTGTGAAGATAACATTTCTTGCCAGGGCCCTAGACAACGGCAGTCTTTTTTTAGATAATTCCCAAAAAGAATTTTATTGCCTGCCTTGCATCCACCTCCACAGAGTTCCTTGTAAGAACAGTTATCACATTCTTCTGGGAGCTGCATAAATTCACAAAATTCTGGAGAATCGAATCGTCTTGCAAATATATCCCAAATATTCTGCGTCAAGGCATTTCCAAGAGGAACATCGTGCATAAACGGACATGGCGTAACGGTACCATCGGTCTTTATCGAAAGTGAGTAATAACCGCCTAAGCATAACCGACCACAAAATGCCAGGATTTGTTTAATATAATCAAAATGTCGCGGCCGATAATCACAAAGAACTTTATGTTTAGCTTTATGCCATAACTCCAATGGTGTTAATAATGGATCGTTCAATTTTTGAGGCACATATTGATAGAAGAGCGGTGTTACTTTTAATTTATTCGCAACAAATTCGTAAATATTATCAAATTCTTGTATATTTTCTGTATGTAGAGCTGTAAAAGTATACGTCTTTATCCCAGCCTTTACGAAATTGCCTATTCCCACAACTGTTTTATTCCAGGAATCAGGAACTCTAGTAAAATCATCATGCTTATATGGAATATGAGAAATCAACGTAACAATTGCCTTATCAAGTCCGGCATCAAAAAGATTCTCTGAAAGGCTTTCGGTTGCTAATGTACCATTTGTATACAGTACGATTTCCTGTATAGCTGTGTTTGATTTCGCATATCGCACAATCTCGCAAATGTCTTCTCGTAAGAGAGGTTCTCCACCTAATAAATCCAAACGTAGAGGGACTTTATCAAATTGCTTAAGGATATGCAGTATATTCTTTGATGGCACCTCATGTCCAGTATTCCTTGTATAACACATCTTACAATTAAGATTACATTTATCTATAACGTCTAACTTAATAACATAAGGATAACCTTCAACAAAACGCTTTGAAAACTTCTGAATAATAGACTGTAAACGCGAACCAGGTTTAACTTTTCCGAATGTTTTTAACAAAACACCCTGGCAGCGAATCATTACTTTTGCCTTTAATTGAATTCGATTTCCTCTATGATTATTGTCTCTTGTCATTATTTTGTCCCTATAAAATATAAGAATCGAAAAGTTAATTTAATTCCACCGTTATGGTCAATTATCTCTCTGATTTTATTGAAAACAAAATCACGGCGATTTTCCTTTAAAACGCCTCTAAATCCTGCACAAGGACCCGAAGTCTTCATCCAGGAAACAAGTAATTCCCCTGAATCAAAAGACTGTTCGCATGATTCTTCACGAAGAGACTTTATTTTTAAACCAGCTTTATCTACCATCAAGCGAAAACTTCTGATATTTGAAGGAAAGTTAATAGGAGGAATATACTTTAGAACAAAAGGATGCCGAATGAGTATTTTAGAAACAAGTTTTTGTAATTCGGCAAGGGATTCTTGAGTATTAACAAGTACAGCAACCTGACCACCCGGGATGAGAACCCGTGCAATTTCTTTTAATACTTTATTGGGTTCAGTATATCCGAGTGCCCAAAAAACAGTTACCAAATCAACAGAATCAGCTTTTTGCTCAAGCAAGGCAACAAGCATATCCTTATTAATAAACTTTGTAGTGGATAAGGCTTCGAGTCTCTTTTTAGCAATTTCAAGCATTGATTTTGAAATATCATAACCAATCACCAAACCATTAGGACTCACTTGATTGGCAATTATTTCTGTAGAATGTCCGGTTCCACAGCCCAAATCAATACAGCGCATCCCAGGCTTGATATTTAACTCCCTAAGGACGTCTTCTGTAAACTTTCCTAATAATTTCCTTGTAGGGACAGCGTCATACTCTACAGCACAATTGTCAAAATCATCTCTGTAGATATTCGTATTAGATTTTCGGCTCAAAATTTTATTCACCGCTATAAGAGCTTTTTGAATTAATGCCATTTATAAATTTATTACTTTGCCATGACGATATCTTCAAGAATGATTACAAGAACATTCCTCAGCACTAAAAGGCTTCGTCATGACTTTTTAACTTCCCTTACCTAAGGTATTATGCTATAATTTAGGCCATGGACGTCGATCTGAGTTTTGAAGCCATCTTAAAAAGAGA
>JAGUXE010000070.1 GCA_020061995.1 Ignavibacteriales bacterium
TATATGAGAATTTAAAGCCCGAAGATAACATAATGATTATCCCCTTTAATGTGTTATTGACAGTTTTATTTGGCAAGAGACATTTATATTATGAACAGGATGTGATTGGTTATTGGTTAGAATGTGGCAGTTATATCGGCTTATTTGTATTTTTATTGTTTATAATCGGCTGTATTTTGAAATATAAGAAGAATTTACCACTTTTATTGACAGGGGTATTTTTTTTATTTGTAGTTTTAGAGCATCCACTAAATTTATGGCCATTAGTTCGAAAGTTTCCTTTTTATTCTTTCCAATATGCGATCTGTAGATATATAATATTTTTTATTCTTATTTTATCAGTATTTGCTGGTTTTGGTTTAGATTTTATAGAAGATAAACTCAAAAAATTATTTATTAATAAAAAAAGATACGTTATTACAATTATAGAGATTGTTTTTTGTTTAGTTATAGTAATTGATTTATCTACGGTTAATAGGCCGGTTTTAAAAAGTGTCTTTATTAATCCCCCTGTTAGAGTTAAGGAATATGATAGATTTATTCAGAGAGAATCCAATACCAGTTATCTGTTTGAAAGAAGTTCTATGTATCCAGTATTTTTAATGAACAACGGTATAATTAACAGTTATGAGAGGATAAGCATTAACAAAGGAAAGATATCAACAAAGCCATATGATAGTTCTATTCCTATTAGATGGGCGGTATTTGATTTTTTATGTAAAGGTAACAAAGATGCAGCATCTTTTTATATCAAAGGTATAGAAAATAATCGTTTAATCAAAGAAAATTTAAGATTTAACTGGAAGAACATTGAGCCTATACAAGGTTTGGATGGGGTAACACTTAGTCACAGGTTTTCTTTAAGTTCAATTCGAGATAGACCATGTATTAAATTATTTCCTACCAGAAATGGGATCATATGGCATATATATTACGTATTATTTTATATCTATAGTCCTAAAGAATTAGAAAACGTAAGTATGAAAGTAGGAGGTGCTTCAGATATTAGTGTATGGCTAAATGATATTAACATCTTTTATGAGACAGGAGAGGCATTGCGCAGAGGAGGTAACAGATTACATTTTAATTTGGAAGCAGGGTGGAATAAGATGTTGTTAAGAGGAATTGAGATAGTTGGCGGATTTCAAGACAGTATGTTAGGATTAACTAGAATAGAAAAAGATAGAGAAATTTTAGAAAATATTTCATATGATGTATTACAAGAATATAAACCTTACCAAAAGATTAATCAAGAATATAAAGGTGAGGTTTATTTAGAGAATGGCCGTGGAGTAATAGACCTTACTAATTTTTCCCCTAATAAAATAAAGATTAAATTATTAGCAGATAATGAAGAAAGATTAATTATTAATCAGAATTTTCATAAGGGCTGGAGAGCCAATAATAATTTAAAAGTAGAACCTTATAATGGATTAATTTCTATGAAGGTAAATAAGGGCATTTATAATATAGAGCTATATTTTTTACCAAATGATTTTTTGATAGGAATGATTATTTCTCTTTTTAGTACTATTTATATAATTGCAAGGTTATTATAGAAAATGATATGCTAATTGTAACACCTATTAAAAATTTAAGAATATTAAAATTGCATAGTTTGATTGTTATAATATTATTAACGATTGGTCTGTTTCTTAGAATATATTCTGCTTTTTCTGTGCCTTTTATCGATGACGAAGAAGAAAAATTTCCTTTAGCTGCACAAATATCTTTTAATTTAAAAAATCTGAATCTGCCAATAGGAAGTGAAGTAACCCACCACCATCCCTTACTTTCTACTTACATATTAAAACTAGGATTAAATATTTTTGGCAGAGACAAAATTGGTGGTCGCTTACCGTTTATTATTCTATCCACCTTAAGTCTTTATTTTATTTACAAATTAGTCAAGGAATCTTTGGGTGGCCAAAAAGCCTTATTGATTCTAGTCCTTTTAATCTTTAGCCAATACCATATAGGAATTTCTCGCCTAATAGCTGAGAACACGTTGCTTTTAACTTTTACTTGCATAGCAATGTATTTCTTCTTTAAATTTATTAATACCCAAAAGAGTAAATGGGTTTTTCTTTCTGCTCTGGCTATAGGGTTTGGGTATTTGAGTAAGGAATTCATAATATTATTAATTCCTGTTTTTTTAATCTTTATTCTAATCGACCCAAAAAATAGGAAATTATTATTTTTAAAAAAGAAAGAAATAATATTAGGCTTTATAATTATGCTATTGATAATGTCTCCTCATCTTATATGGAGTATCAAAAATAATTTTTCTAATTTTACTTACAAGCAACAACATAAGCCGGGTTTTAGTTTGAGGTCTTTTTATCTGTATTTCGCAGAACTAGCCGCAATTATGAGTGATTATAAACCAGAAATGTTTATTTGGCCATCTCCTCCCTATAGAGTTTCAAAAGATAGAGATATAATATTGAGAAGGATTTTTCCTCAAGCAGTTTATTTTACAAAAGAGGAAGGATTAAAAATTAGAATGGATGGAATATATGAATTCCCTGTTGTGGATTTAGCCACAGGCATTATTATATTCTTTTCTATATTTTATATATTACTAAATAGAAATAAAAAAGAGGATTTAATAAAATTTTCATTGGTTATGTTTTTTGTAACATTTCTAATTCCCTGTTTATTTGATCCATCATCTTTATTTTCTTCTCATCAATGGGCTTCAATGAGCTTCTTTCCAGGAATGATTATAGTTACTCAGATGTTAAATAATTTATCTAAACGACATTATATCTTGGACATATTTATTATCTATTTTATAATATACACCATAGGTCGTGCTTTATTTTTTATAAATCTTCCAGAAAATTGTTTTTTAGCTCCCAGAAGTGAATTTTATGAACTTTGTTTAGAAAGAGCAGAGCTGTATAAAAACCAAGCAAACTTTGAAAATGCTATTAAGATATGTAATTATCTCTTAAAAAGCCATCTTGATAAAGAGAAAAAATCCAGAGCTGAAAGAATTTTAAATTTAATAAAAATAGAAAATATACACAAATAATGGAAGAGTTGAAGAATGAAAGGTATTTAGTAATTTTGCCTGTGTATAATGAAGCAAAGAATGTCCCGCAGCTTGTAAAAGAAATATTAGATATTGATAAAAATTTAAAAATTTTACTTGTAGATGATAACTCTACTGATAATTCTTTAGAGGTAACTATTCAGTTATCAAAAGAAAATCCCCAGAGGATTTACTATTTTCGAAGAGATGGTCAAAGAGGAAGAGGTATCTCGATACGTCAGGGGTACAGGTTTGCAATTTCTAAAGGATTTAATTATGTAATAGAAATGGATGCTGATTTTTCGCATAATCCTAAATATATTCCTCAGTTGTTGCAAGAAGCAGAAAATAAAAATGTAGATATAGTAATTGGCTCTCGATATGCAAGGGGAGGCAAAATAAAAGGACATAATATCATAAGGAGCACTCTTAGTTATTTGGCTAATATATATTTAAGATACATACTTAATCTAATGTACATAAAAGATATTACTTCTGGTTTTCGTTGTATAAATATAAATTTCTTAAGAAAGATTAATTTGAATTATCTGAACTCAAAAGGACCGGAAGCTTTACAAGAAATCATTTTCAAAAATAGAACTGATCTTTCTATTAAAGAAATACCCATAATCTTTGAGAAGAGAAGATATGGAAAATCAAAGTTGTCTGTGTCTATGTTATTAAAATGTTTGATTGCTCCTTGGAAATGGCGAAAATAATAGATAAGATCATATGAGACTCCCTTAACAAATGAAAAGCAATTTAGTAATAAAAAACAGAGAATTTGAACGAAGATTGATAAAGGATAAAATCTTTATATGTGTAATTAGCTTAGTTTTTTTTCTAATATTATTAGAGTTAATCTTGAGAATTATGGGATATATCTATTTATCAATGCGGGTTTCACCCGATGGGATATTCTCAAGATTTAAAAAAGATAAAGGAGGTTATGTTATTTTATGCCTTGGTGATTCCTTTACGCTCGGCGGTAATGTCCAGGTAAAAGAGACCTATCCTTTTTATTTAAAGAGAATACTGGATTTAAATCATCCTGATAAAAAAATTAAGGTCATTAATAGAGGAATTTGTGAATACAATTCAGCTCAGGTTTTACGGATTTTACCCAAAGAATTAAGTTATTATAGTCCTGATTTTGTTATTCTTCTTGTTGGAGCCAGTAATGAATTTAATTTTATTGGATTTTTTAACAAAGAAAAAACGCTTTATTCACAGCTAAAAGATATGATTTATAATTTGAGAATATATAAAATGATAAAGATGATAGCATTAAATTTAAATAAGAAGATTTTTTTACAGCGCCTTAAATCCGATGTCAACTTAAGGAATTATAAACTAATAGATAAAGACTGGTTAATTGATCTTATTAATCCTAATTATCACATTTTTGAAGAAATAGCCAATATGAATTCAGATTTAGTTTCTTACTTTGAACAGATAGGTGAAGATAAAAGGGCCTCAGATCTGTTTAAGAGATTCCTTGAGATTGATCCTAATTCGGATTTGCTTGTATATCAAATATCTAATTATGTTGAGAGATATTTTCATAAAAGCAAACACAACCTCGAATCAAATTTTATGGATTTTTTGGATAGAATTAAAAATGCTCCTGAACCGAAAGACAATCGATTATCCAGAGAGCGTTTCCGCTTCTTTAAAAGTCTGCAAGAAACTTACAATAAAGAAAAAATCGATAGCCGCTTAAGAGAAGATATTGAAGAGATTGTTAATGTATGTTTAAAAAATAATGTGAAGATAATTATACAAAATTATCCATTCCCTTATCCGATGGCTGACAAGGCGTTAAGAGATATTGCTGTTAACTATTCTTTACTTTTTGTTGATAATGGAAAATCCTTTGCTGAATTAAAGACCAAGAGAAAAATAGATGAATATTTTCAAGATGATACTCATTGTACCCCCCTTGGTTATCAAACTATGGCCGAGAATATATATAAACTAATTCAATCCGAAAATATTTTTAAAATAGAGGAAAAATAAAAAGGAAGTATTGCTAAAAGAGCCGTTGGGCGGGAAATCTGCAAGCACGGTTCTGTGGGGGGGCATTAAATGACTCAAGGAGGTTATAAAAAGGTGTCTACTCGACAAAAGGAATCGCGCTTAAATAAAAATAAAGAAGTTTTATGGCAAATATTTATTTTAATCATGGAAAATAAAAAATGGTGGCTATTGCCACTTTTCTTTTTGCTCCTTTTTTTGAGTTTATTTGTTAGTTTAACGGGAAACCAGTCAATATTACCTGCTATCTATGCATTATTTTAGTTTTTATTAATATTTATTTAGAGATGTATTTATCTGAGCAGTGTGCATAATTCCATTGATATTCGCCTCCTGAAGTGCTTAAATTTCAATTTGTTATAAAAATTAAACGAATGGACAGGAGGTGAATGTCAGATGAAAATGCATACTTTAGCTAAAATCATTAATGTTGTTAAGTCTATAATCCGGCTGCCTCGTAAGAAAAAAATATGTTGTCTGTATGTGTCTGGATTTACCAGACCTTAATATATTATAATTTCGTCTATCAAAAACCGTTGGGAGGCTAAGGGATGTGGTGTGGGCGGTATGAATTATGCACGCCCCTCATTTATCTATAATATTTTTTATAAGCAAATAATTTGAAAAAAAGAATTTTATTGATCCGAACATTTAAACCTATAGCTGCAGGGAGCTCCATACCTCCTTTAGGACTTCTGTATATTGCTTCTGTTATAATGGAGACTTTCAGTGATAAATATGAGATTGGTATCTTCGACACTAGTTTAGTAAATCTGTCTATCAGAGAAATTCAAGAACGAATAGAGCGATTTAGCCCTTTTTTAGTTGGCTTAAGTGCTTTAACCTGTGAGGCAGAGTTAGTCCATAAAATAGCCGAGATCGTTAAAGAAATAAATAGGAATACAATTGTAGTAGTTGGTGGCCCTCATGCAAGTATTGCCAGTGAATATTTATTACAGGATAAGAATATCGATTACACTGTAATTGGTGAAGGGGAACGCACAATTGTTGAACTCCTAAAAGCGTTAGAATGCAATGATAACATCTCTGTAGTAGATGGTATTTCTTATAGGGTTGATAATGAAATTGTGCATACAAAAGCAAGGGAATACATTAAAGATTTAGATACCATTCCATTTCCTGCATGGGATTTAATTGATATTAAAGAATATACTAAACACCCTAACTGGAATGGCATCTTGAAAGAAAAATATTATATGCCCATAATTACTTCCCGCGGTTGTCCTTTTAGTTGTACTTTTTGTCATAATATCTTTGGCAAAAAATTTAGAGTCCGTTCTCCAGAGAATGTTTTTTCAGAGATTATAACCTTGTATCAGAATTATGGCGTTAAAGAATTCCATATTATTGACGATGTGTTTAATTTTGATGCTGAAAGGGTTAAAAAGTTATGTTCTTTAATTATTGATGCAAAGATAAAAATCAGCCTCGCTTTTCCTAATGGGCTTAGGGCTGATATTATGACCGAAGAACTTATAGCGATGTTGAAAAAAGCTGGGACTTATAAGATAAATTATGCAATTGAAACAGCAAGTTCTCGCATCCAACATATGATAAAGAAAGGCCTTAATATCGAACGTGCACAAGAGATAATTGAAGTGACAACAAAAAAGGGTATAATAACGGCAGGATATTTTATGTTAGGTTTTCCTACCGAGACTATTCAAGAGATGCAAGATACAATTAATCTTGCAATCAATTGTAATTTAGATATTGCTTATTTTTTTAAAGTAACTCCTTATTTAGAGACTGAACTTTACAAGACAATAGTGAAATCACCTTTTCCGATTCCCCAGACAGTTGCTACGTTTAGTGACCTTCATTTTTATTCTGCAGCGCAGTCTTGTGCAGAGATTTCCATCGATCAGTTAAACAATCTAATATTGGAGGCCCAACATAAGTTTTATTTAAATCCAAAAAGGATTATACGCCTCATGTCCAAGTCATTGGATAAAACAAAATTAATTAAAGGTGCGATAAATATGTTTGGATTGATCTTACAAGCATATATAATAAGAAAGCTTGCAAAAATACACATTACTCCTTAGAGTTGATATAAGAGGTTATACTATGTTTCCCAAAATCATTCTTCCACAGAGAGTCATTGTTAAAAAAGATGATATAATTAGTATATTTACTTTTTTGTTACGAAGAAAATTTATAAAAGGAGATTGTGTAAAAAAATTTGAAAATAGGTTTGCCAAATTTATAGGAACTAAATATGCTCTTGCGGTTTCTTCGGGAAGACTGGGATTAAAGTTAATATTAGAATCTCTAGATATAGAAAAAGGCGATGAAATACTAGTGCCTGCTTATACTTTTTATATTGTTCCAGAGATAGTAAAAAAAGTAGGTTTTACTCCTGTATTTATAGATATCAATGAAGAAGATTATAATATTGATGTCAAACTCATAGAAAAAAAAATTACACAAAAGACAAAAGCTATAATTGCCACACATCTTTTTGGTAAGCCTTGTGAGTTAAGAAAAATATTAGATATTGCTAAAGAATATAATCTATCTGTAATAGAGGATTGCGCTCAAGCTATAGGTGCAGAATATTATGGTAAGAAAGTAGGTTCTTTTGGTGACTGTGCTTATTTTAGTTTTGAAACAGTGAAGCCATTTCATACTTTTGGCGGCGGTATGATTCTTACAAATAACCAATTATTATACGAAAAGATAAGGGTCGCGATTGAAACTTACCCATATCCAAGGTTTTTAACCGTAATCAAAAAAATTGTTTTTACGCTTATCGAGTCATTATTGACAAATCCATTTTTCTTTACAATTTTCATATATCCACTTTTTTTTATCA
>JAGUXE010000186.1 GCA_020061995.1 Ignavibacteriales bacterium
AATTGGATAGAGTTACAAAAGAAACCGATCCCGTTTGTTCTTGGATTAATTATTTTGGTCGCCGTATTTAATATAATTAGTACTCTGTTAATGATTATTTTAGAGAAGATGAATTCAATTGGCATACTTAGATCTTTAGGGGCAAAACGAAAACAGATTACAGCTATTTTTTTACTGCACGGAATAGTTATTGGCGCAATTGGTCTTCTTTTAGGAAACCTTTTAGCATATTCTCTTAGTATTATTCAGATCAAATTTGACATCATTACTCTTCCGGGCGCAATTTATTTTGTATCAAAAGTACCATTGATTATTAATTTCGATACATATCTACTTATCTCCGCAATTACATTTTTTCTGGTCATTCTTGTTTCTCTAATTCCAAGTTTAATTGCATCGAAAATTTCGCCACTTTCAATTCTACGGTTCCACTGATGAAATTTGAATTTTTCATAGCAATGCGTTATTTGTTCTCAAAACATAAATTGAATTTTATAACTATTATTTCGTATTTATCACTTAGCGGAATAATGATTGGAACAGCTGCTTTAATTTTGGTTCTTGCAGTGTTTAATGGATTCGGAAGTTTAGTTACTTCTTACTTAATCAATTTTGATCCCCATTTAAGAATTGATGCTGTAACCGAAAATGGAATTAAAAAATGGCAAAGTATTGATTCTCTATTACTCTCCAAATCCAAATTAAATTATACTCCATTTGTGAATGGAAAAGTTTTAGTTAAACAAGAGAGTATTATTCAGGTCGTCAATCTAAAAGGAATATCAAATGACGCCATTGATAAAGTTTACGGAATCAACAATAGTATTGTGCTTGGGAAAGCAAATTTTGATGATGATAAATTACCGGGTGGTATAATCGGAGTAATGCTCGCTGATAAACTTCATGCAATGATTGGTGATACACTTTCAATTACTTCTCCAACAAGTATTGAAAACAGTATTTTATCTATGACTTTGCCTAAATCGCAAAAAGTAGTTATTCGTGGAATTTACAGTTCAAATAATAATGAATATGATGCATCATATATATTCATTTCGCTAAAAGCTGCACAGAGCATATTCAGGTATAAAAATGATGTTCAAGGTTTTGAGTTGAAACTCTCCGATATTGAATTAACTGAAGCAACTCAAGATGAATTATTAAAGGATCTAGGAATTGATTATACAGTTTCTACCTGGTATGATTTTCATAAAGAACTCTTTTCAGTAATGCAAATTGAAAGATGGGTTGCATACATTCTTTTATCATTAATAATTGCTGTTGCTGTGTTTAATATTTTAGGGTCACTCACAATGTCTGTAATTGAAAAAAAACGTGATATTGGTGTAATGTTATCTATGGGTGCTGATCAAAATTCTATTACTCGAATTTTTATGTATCAAGGTTTATTAGTGGGCTTAACCGGAACTATTTCAGGATTTATTTTAGGGATTGCCGTTTATTTGATTCATCTTAAATTTAATATTTACCCTCTCGATCCTCTGTTATATAGAATTAGTGCCCTTCCAATGCAATTGAATATCGCCGATTTTCTTACTGTTGGTTTTGCATCAATCGGATTATCTTTTGCAGCAGCAATCTATCCTGCAAAAATGGCAGCAAAACTTAACCCAGTCGAATCAATTAAATGGGAATAATATGAGTGAATTTATAATTGAAGCTAAATCAATATCAAAATCTTACCTTAGCAAAAAAGGAACCGGAATTGAAGTACTGAAAGATGTTTCAATCAATGTAAAAAAGAATAAAATCTCCGTCATTGTTGGAGCATCAGGAGCCGGCAAAAGTACACTTCTTCATATTTTAAGTGGATTGGATAAAGCCGATAAAGGTGATGTCTATGTTAATGGGATATTAATTACTAAACTTTCCGAAAACAGTATCGCAAAATTCAGGAATGAATATTTTGGTTTTGTTTTTCAATTCCATCATTTATTGCCGGAGTTTACTTCTTTGGAAAACTGTATGATTCCCCTTTTGATTAAAGGCTTGTCAAAAAAAGAAGCAGCCAAAATAGCAGAAGAGTATTTGAATTTGGTTGAAATTGGAACTCGGAAAAATCATAAACCTGCGGAATTATCCGGTGGTGAACAACAGCGAGTTGCAGTTGCACGTGCTCTAGTTGTAAATGCTCCATTAATTTTCGCTGATGAACCGAGTGGGAATCTTGACACAATAAATAGTGATGCACTCCATCAATTATTTATAAGATTGAGAGATGAGCATGCAAAATCTTTTCTGATTGTCACTCATAACAAAGACCTTATGGGACTTGCTGATGAGGTATTTGAGATAAAGGATGGGAAAATAAGTATTAGTTAGTTGATTATATAATTTAATTGAACTAAAAGTGCGAATGAATAATTCGCACTTTTAGTATTAGCTCATTTTTGTATTTCAGTTGAAAGGAAATCATAAATTAATCTTAAACCAAAACCGGTAAAATATGGTGAAGTATAATTGTTAAATTTATAAGGACTAGATGGTCCGGCAATATCTAAATGAATCCATGGAATTTCTGGAGAGACAAAATTTTCGAGAAACTTTGCTGCTGAAATTGCTCCACCCCATCTTGGTCCACAATTCTTAATATCGGCAAAATCAGAATGATTTAAAGAATTATAATCTTCCCAAATCGGTAAACGCCAAACTCGTTCAAATGTTTTTTGACCGCTATTATATAATAAATTTGATGAAGATTCATCATGTGTAAACATCCCTGCAACAAACTCACCGAGTGCAACAACGCAAGCTCCCGTAAGAGTTGCAAAATCTATAATTAGATTAGGCTTTTTACTACTTGCGAAAACCAACGCATCAGCTAATGCAACCCTTCCTTCCGCATCAGTATTATCTATTTCAATAGTTTTACCGTTGGAAGCAGTAATAATGTCACCCGGCTTATAAGCGGTTGAGGAGACCATATTTTCTGCTGCAGAAATAACACCTAACAACTCTATATCAAGTTTCGATTTTGCAGCAGCATGGATAATACCTGCGACTACAGCAGCACCCGACATATCCCCTTTCATTTCCCACATTCTATCAGACGGCTTAATTGAAATGCCACCTGTATCAAATGTGATACCTTTTCCGACTAATGCAACTTTTTTTCTTTTAGTTGATGCTTTCTTGGTAGGTGAATATTCAAGGATAATCATTCTTGGTAGGTGAGCACTCCCCTTCCCAACACTCCAAAGAGCTCCCATTTTTCTTTTTTGGATTTCTTTTTCATCTAAGATTGAGACTTTAACATTTGTTCCTTTGAATTGAGCTTTAATACGATTCGCAAGAGAATCAGGATATAAAACATTCCCCGGCTCGTTTTGTAAATCGCGAGTAAATCGAAGACTCTCCATTATAAATGAAGTAGTTTCAATTGTTGAATTGATTAGTGAGGGATTCTCCCCTTTAATAATAACTGTTAAATTTTCCTTCTTTTTTCTATCAGACTTGTAGGTATCAAATTCGTAGTTACCGTAATAGCATCCTTCAATAATGGATTGAATAAAATAATTTTCAGAATTAAAAAAATCCTTATAATCAACAAATTGAGGAAGGTAAATTTGCAATTCTTCAACCGAATCATTATAAAGACTCTTAATCAAGCCTGCTAAATAATTTCTAAAATAATCGACATTAAAAGATTTGTCTTTCTTCACTTTAACTAATTTGACTGTATGGATTTGGTTTTCTTCAACAGTGAAATCATATTCAGATGTAACCTGGGAAAACTGTTTAATCACTTTTTCACCAATTACAAATCCCAGTTGTTTTTCAATTATCGAGAAATTATAATTTGAATCTTTTCCCTCCAAAACGAACAATATTCTTTTCGATGATTTGCTATTAGTTTTTGTTTTATTTAGACCATAAAATTTCAAGTTAAACATTATTGCTCTCCTTCATTTTTGCATACTCTAATGCTTTTTGAATAATTATAGGAATTAGATCTTCCATAATTTTATCTCTTATTATAATACCAGCAGCATTTTGATGACCACCTCCACCAAATTCAGCAGCGAGATGATGAACAGGTATTGAACCTTTTGATCGCAGACTTACTTTAAATCCTTCTCCGACCTCTAAAAACTTGAGAGCAATATTCACACTTTTAATACTCATACAGAGATTAATAAATCCTTCAGTATCATTTTCAGAAGTTTTGTTTTTTAAGAAATCATTTCTGTATAAAATCATCACGGCAACTTCTTCATTCTCACCATAAAGTTTTAGTGATTGTAATGCATCCCCAAGCAATTTTAATTTTCCGGCACTATTTTGATCATAAATCTTACTATGAACCTCAATGGGAACAACTCCAAGTTCAACTAAATGAGCAGCAATTTGATGAACTTCAGGACTAGTGCGATCAAATCTGAATGAACCTGTATCTGTCATAATTGCTGAATAAAGAGGTAATGCTAACTTATAATCAAATTCAATTATTTTGGTTTCTTTAATAAAATTGTAAATGATATGTCCTGTTGCACAATACTCAATTCCGTTAAAATAATTATTTGTGAAATTTTCCGGATCCTGATGATGATCGATGCATATTATTTTAGCATTACTATTACGGATTAACTCCTCCATCTTCACAGTTCGATTAAGCCGATTAAAATCTAGCGCCACAATTACGTCAATGGAATTG
>JAGUXE010000386.1 GCA_020061995.1 Ignavibacteriales bacterium
AACATTTCCACCTTTTTGCATATTACATCACCCAAAACCTGACAGCTGGCCTCAATAGTTAGATTTCCTTTGCATTCAACATCACCATTAACAATGCTTTTCTCACCAATCATTATATTGCCTTCAGCCTTTATTTTACCATATATCTCTGTTTCATCTCCTATTTGTACATCCCCTGAAATAAAATGGTTTCCTAGAATCCTGCATCTGTTTCCTATCCTGACACTGCCATTTATCCTTGTTTCCTGAACACCAATAAACGAGTTTTTAGGCACAAACAGGAAGTTCTTGGAAATCAAAAACATTTCATCATTATCTTTTTCTAGTTCTTTTAGAATTCTGTCAACCTCTTTGCTTTTTCCCTGCATGAGCAACTCCATTAGATATATGAAGAGGTATATCACAATTGGTATCGGGTTTCTTATGTTTATCCATCCCCTTGCCTCAAACCCTTTCTCAATTCTTACATCATCACCAACATCCAGGTCTCTCCCGACACCCACCTTTCCAAAAACCCTTACCTTTTCACCAAGATAAATATCCTTTTCACCTTTGATGTCACCGTTCACTGCAGAAAACATATCAATTCTTATATCATCCTTGGCGCTGATACTACCATTTGTGTTCACCCTCTCACCAATAAAAACCCGGGTATCTGTGATAATACCATACTCGATATTTGTTCTGTCAGAAATTATCACATCACTATTTGTTACTATGTTATGTTCCTCAAAAATTGTGCTGTCTGGAATTATTAGCGTCTTTTTGTCAAACGGCATACCCATCCCAATTCATAAATTATTTACGGAGTATTTAAAACTATGCCCGCCTGCGGATTAAAACTAGAAATGCTGTTAAAAATATACAGTGAAAAAATTTAATAGCTCTTAGATTATTGCTAAATGGATAGTATGATGGGATAATCTGGGCAACAAAAGATGATGCAGCAACTTTTCTTCAAAGATGGAATAATGGAGTGTTCAAAAGCTTGACTGAGGGAAGCATGCAAGAAGATGATGATGTTGCAGTCACAATTTCAGGGGTTGGAAAAATTAAGGCCGCACTTTCCACTGAAAGGTTAATCATCGCCTATAAACCAGGAATCGTAATAAATCTAGGCAGTTGTGGATTACTAAATTCTACTTATAACATCTTTGATATCGTTGAGATCAAAGAAGTTATTGAGGGTGATCGTTTTTGGTCTGGTACAAAAGTTTTTCCAACTATACTGTTGAATCCAATTGGGGATTGCATTCCTAAAGCGCGTCTTGTGACACAGGATCATCCTATTGAATCTAAGGATGAAAGGGATAGATGGTCAAACCTGGCTGATCTCTGTGATATGGAAGGTTATGCGGTTGCAAAGACATGTATGGATCACAACATATCTTGCCATCTTGTAAAAGGTGTTACAGATAGGGCTGGTATTGGTGATGTTGAAGGAACAAAACAATTTGAAAAGAATATTCCCGCAATTGCTACTTCTCTTTTTAAATGGATAGAGGCATTCATGAAAAGTATATAGATTATACGTTTAAATAACACTTAATTTGAAGTTAAAACTATGCCCCAAACTTCTCAGCCCTGTTTGTTAAATCAATTTAGATTAGTATCAAATTTTTACCAGTCATTTCTTTGGGCAGATTTATTCCCAGTAGATACAATATTGTTGGTGCAATATCCGAGAGGTATCCACTACCCCTAATCTTAACCTTTTCATAATCTTTCGCAACGTAAATAAATTCCACAGGATTAGTTGTATGGGATGTCTTAGGCAGTTTTGTTTGATGATCTATCATTTCCTCAGCATTTCCATGATCTGCAGTTATTAAAGCAACACCGTTATGTAATAAAATTTTTTTGATCACCCTGCTTACACATTCATCTACGACTTCAACCGCTTTTTTTGCCGCCTCATAATTCCCAGTGTGTCCAACCATATCACAATTTGCATAATTTAAGACTATCAGACTATATTTTTTGGACTCGATTCTATTAATTACTTCCTTAGTAACATCAAATGCGTTCATCTCAGGATGTTCAGCAAATGTTGCAGGGTCATATGAGCTCTTAATTTCGACCTGATCTTCTTTTGGATATGGTTTAATTTGTTTTCCATTAAAGAAAGAGGTTACATGCCTAAATTTTTGTGTTTCAGCTATTCGAAGCTGCCTTAAACCTTTCTTACTTATTATCTCTCCAAGAGTGTTGGATATGGATTCATTTATAGGTTCCAAAATATAAAATGGAAAGGTATCATAATATCTGGTGAGACCACAATAGACTATATCTAATTTTTTCCATCTTTCTCCAGGGTAGCTATCCTCAACAAACGCCATTGCCAATTGGATGGCTCTATCTTGACGATAATTGAGATGTATAACTGAATCACCATCTTTGATCCCGGAAAAATTGCCAATAATCGATGGTGTGATATATTCATCTGTCATTGCGGTTCCATCAGGCGTTCTGTCTTCATTGTATGCTCTTTTTATTGCTTCCTCTGGACTGGTTACATGTCGCCCTTTTGCTCTTGTTAGAGCATCATAAGCTTGAGCAGTTAAATCCCAGACTTTGCCTCTATCCATGGCATAGTATCGCCCCATTAAAGTTGCAATCTCTCCTATCTGGTACTCTCTCATCTTTTCGTTTACTACTCGAAGAAACTGGAGAGCACTCCTTGGAGCTGTGTCTCTTCCATCAGAAAAAAAGTGGATATATACTTTTTTGATTTTTTTTTCTTTTAAATATCTCAACATAGCAAAAAGATGATCTTGATGTGCATGAACCCCTGCATCTTGAATGAGTCCCATAAGATGCAAAGAAGATCTATTTGACAAGCAGTTAGCAACAACCCTTTGAAAATTTGGATTCTTAAAAAAAGTTCCATCTTTTATCTTATCATTTATTCTCTTTAATTCCTGAGGCATAACTCTTCCAGCACCAATAATAAGATGACCTACCTCAGAAGATCCCTGGTATCCAGCCGGTAGGCCAACAGCTGTCCCCGAAGTTTTTAAGATCGCGTACGGATATCTTTTTAGAAGCATATCCGCATTTGGAGTGTTTGCATTCATGACTGCATTATATTCTGGGTTATGATTTATTCCCCAACCATCTCTGATTATGAGTACA
>JAGUXE010000022.1 GCA_020061995.1 Ignavibacteriales bacterium
AATAAAGGTTTTCTAATATATTCGATTGTAATCTTCAATTCATCAAGCTTATCAATTAGTTTTTGTAATTCAGAAAAATCAGATGAAAGTATCAAATGTATTGGTGAATTAATAACTAGTTTTAGATTTACCATATTTCGTTCTTTAAGTCGTGTTAACAGATTAATTAGCACAGCTTTTGCAATCAATCCGGGAACGACAATTTCATCAACACCATCTTTTATTTCTTCTAAAAGCTGTGATGTATCTACCATTTCGAGAAGTGATTTCAATTCAGAATTTGTTTCATTCATTTTAGAAATAATTTTTATGGTCTTTAATTCCCCATATTTTTCTTTAGAAACTGAATATGAAAATATTCGTTCAATTGACTTCATTTCAGACGAAAGTACAGAAATATTACTATTTCTCGAAGCTCCGGTTGTAAATATTATTTTATCAATGATCGACATTGGTGAAATTCGATTAAGTGAACCATCAACAAAAAGAATTTCAACTTTGTACTCATTAATCAGATCAATAATATTTTCGAGATCACTTTTTTTATTTGGACCTGAAATTACAAGTAATCCGGGCTTAGTAATTTTTACAATAAAAATTTCTCCAAGTGCAGTCTTCAACCCGGTTCTTTTTAACAATTCGTATTTAACATCACTTGTTTGTAAACATTTTTCGGATGTTGCAACAATTACATTTTTTTCAATTAACAATCTCGGTTTTGGAAGTAGAGTAATATTATCAATTTCTTCCCCATCATAACCTATTCCTGTAACTGCAATTGTTTTTTGATATTGTCCTAAACTTCCAAGTAAAAAAGAAAGAGTTGTAGTCTTTCCTGTATTCTTTGCTGTTCCCACAATACCGATTACTTGCATATCTTAATTTAGGTTTCTTATAGTTTCAAAACCGAATTTACCGGGATATGCACCATCCTCCTGGTTTCCCAGATCACCTAAATTAATTGATTCTGCAAGATTATTTCTACTCGCAACCAATTTTAATACATCTATTACTTTTTTCCTTAATTCAGAAATAAAATCATCACATTTTGAAGTAGTGCTAAATGAAGCATCACCGATAAACCTATAAGCATCGGTTATGGCTCTTATACTATCAATTCTTGATGTAATACAGATTGGACCTCTTGAATAGGCTTCATCTGTAGAAGCAACAGTTATTGCATCAACTCCTAATGAGGCAGCAAGCGCTGCATGATAAGAAGTTGCATTTGCACTTTGCACACGTTCTTCAGTTTGAGTCATAAAAGCAATTGGTTCACCGGGCCAAATTGGCATATCGGCAATTGACCTTAGGAGTTTAATTTTGGCAGCATTATAATCAATAAAATTTTGCTTCATCATTCCGTTAATTACTATATGTGGACCATAACAGAAAAGTGGTTTTGGGATTGCTTTAGCACCAAGTTTTTTACCAAGCATAACATTAATTAATAACCCTGCTAATGTTTTCCAGGCAGGAACACCACTCAACTCATCATTCCCCGGAATATCAAAAGGCATTTTAAATTTTGCCGAAAGTTTAATTGCTTCAATACCATCAATTGCAAGTCTAGTTGGATCAGTACCTGCACCAAGTGAACCATAAACTAAATTTATTTTCGATAGATCTGCTCCTGCTAATCCGGCTAAAAGAACTGTCTCGGGAGTATTTAATCCTCGGTGTGCACGAACAGTTAATAAAGTAGTTGGGTCTAACAATTCACGCATTAATTTTATATTTTCAAATGATGTGATAGTCCCATCATTTTCGTGTGTTAGGAGTCCTTCAATTAGTCCTTCATATCGAGCTTCCCATGATGGATTAATAATCAGATAACCGTTTATTCCCCATCGTTCACAAATCTTACCGTGTGCAATATCTAATATTGGACACCCGCTTCCTAAAAATTTGAAGATTGCCGGTTGTTTTTCATTATGCTGAATTTTGACGGGATTGATTACACCAGATTCTTTTAAATATTTCTTAAGTGCTTCTAACTCATTTTGAGAAACTTTTCTTACACCTTTGGGATATTGTTGATTCTTATTTGCAGCAACAATAACTGCATCTGAAATAAGATTGTATTTCTGAATAAGTTTTTCTTTTACTTCAGAATTCTTCGTTTGAAAAATTTCTTCTTTTAATTTAGCTCTTTCTACTGCAGGTGAAGTCTTGCTCTCTCCCCATTTAAGAGTTTTATCAATTATTCCTTCAAGAAGTGACTCAATTTCCTTATCAAAAAAATCATATGAATATTTAGAAGTGAAATCTTTTTTCTCTCGCTGCAAACCTTTGTTGGAAATTTTTACTTCTCTCCCTTCTATATAAGCTAATAGTTCGTCAAGATTTGAGTGTTCACCAAAGCCTTTATCGAAGCCAAGTTCGGCAGCTAATTCAGGTGTTATCGGTTTTCCACCAATTACAATTTTTGATTTTTCTCTAACTCCGGCAGCATCTAATAGGTCTACAAATCTGGCTAATAATTCTGCAACACCATAACCAAGAGTTCTACTTACAAGGATAAAATCATAATTCCCTTTTAATGCTTTATTTACAACCGCTTCCATCGATAAATCCGGTGAAAGTAATTCGGTATTATGACCGTTTTTGTCCAATTCACTTTTAATGATTTTAATCCCGACATCATGAACAGGGTCAAGAGGTACACATAGAATATTTTTAACCATTGACTATTCCCTTATTCTCATTGTTCGATTGATTCATCAACCATGGATAAGAATTCCCGGGTTTATAAACATACTTTCGTAATCTAACCCTCATTCCATAACCATCAAATTCTTCATACATGATATCAATCTCACCCAAGTTCATTTCAATACCCAATTGCAGGGCGATTTTTTTACCGTCGTTAGGATTGGAACATACGATATATGTTTCTACATCTATCGCATCCATTATACTATCCATTGCTTTCATAAAAAGAATTCCATCTAATACATATGTGAAATTATCGAGAAGCGATTGAGAAAATTAAATTATCGCTTCCCGTATGGAGGTCGGAGAGACCTAAATTAATTATTCGAAAAGACCTGCATGTTCACAAACAATTTCAATTAACATTACAAGTCCGCGAACTGTCATTCTTGCTCTTTCTTCAATGATCTGACCGTTATTGTCTGTAGTACCAAGACCCGGTGAAATAAAAATATTTGCGTCATAAGCAATAGTTGGGATTATTCCCATTTGAGACATACCATCTTGGAATAAATTTGAACCTGAGTACATATCTTCAATACTGAAAATCGGAATTCCGATTTCGCCATTTTTCCAACTGTCTTCATAATTGATTTCTACTGTTCCACAATTCAAACTCTTTTCTATTCTAAAGAAAGGACGAATTCGTGAATCAATCCTACTGAATTCATCTGTAACTATATTGTAAAGATCATCAATTGGTTTAGTTAAAAGAGTAGGATTGTCTCTCAAAACTCTGAGTGCTGCTAATTGTCCTGTTAAACCTTCTTTACCCGGATCCAATGTAACATAGGCAGCTTTACCGTATGATGCTGTTGTGCCATATCTCTGACCATGATATCCTAAGGCTCTTCTTATTGGGACAAGTACATCTTCTTTACCAATTATTAAAGCACTCGTTGAAGAACCTGTTGCTTTATCCATACTGAAAATCATAACATCAGCACCAACATTTTTAATATTTGTACCAATGAATGGAATTCCCCAGGCATTATCTATAACGTAAGGAACATTATATTTTTTTGCTAAGTCAGCGATACCTTTAGAGAGAAGCGGTGTCCCATTTTTATCCTTTTCGCCATAACCATAACCTGTTGTATCATAACCCAACGATGCAAATCCGGATAATAATGTTCTATGAATATTGGCTGTTTCAGCAATTGATTTTAATGATGCTTTAGCATCAGTATTTTTTAATAATGGAACCGGG
Organism: Ignavibacteriales bacterium; assembly: GCA_020061995.1. The sequence goes on from JAGUXE010000022.1 coordinate 3,926, forward strand.
TGGTAGTTTATTCCGTGAACAGGATATTCAGCCCCTTCAAGTGGGACTAATACTGTATCGAAATTATTTTGTCGTTTACCATAAAAACCTAACTCACCTGCAGTTGTACCTCTATCAGCAAGAATGTCTTTATACTTTGGAGGAAAAGGTCTACCGTAAGAAGCTTGATGATGTACGTGTCTTTCAAGAGGCGCAATATAACGTGAGCGATAATTATCCCCTCTTCCTTGAGATGGAGGTGTCATCAACGAATCGAAAGAAACCCAAAGTCCACCTTCACAAGTATTTACCGGTGCCGCATCATAATCATCACCATAATATTCTTTTACAATTTCTCTAATTTGATCAACATATACGGCAAGAGGAACAACTTTTTTTGCTTCCTGAGCCATGAAATGTTCGATATCATCTCTTAGTGGAGATGGACAACCGGAAATCGCACCTGTTAAACCGAATGCGCCTTTTAGTTCTGCAGGGATATTTAAAGTTTCACCTGCTTTTTTTGCATCAGCATATATTTGCGGTATACGTTGTTGTAATCTTTTATACATCTGAAATTTTAATTTTGGCTTAGCCATTCTCGAACTCCGTTCTATTTATTTTTAAAGTTAAATTATTTATTAAATCCTTTGATAACTATTTCGTCTCCGATTTTTAATCCGAGTTGTTTTCCGGGTATTCTTTCCTTAACCGAGATTATAGTATTTTGATGATTCGGCATGTGTGTATCATCATAACCAATAATTGTTCCTATTTCTTTTCCATTCCATGTAACCGGGTCACCGGTAAGTAAAACACCGCTATTTTTCAATTCGACAAACGCTATATATGCAATATTATCAACCTTATCTCCGGGTTTTGCAGATGAATCATCTGTTGCGATTAATTCAATTATAGTTCCTTGAGAAAAGGCTCTGGATATGGGATGAATTAAATTCAAATCTCTATTTTCCAACTTACCATCAAGTACTACAACAACTTCACAAACGATATCTTTTTTTGAGTGATAAAATGTACTGTTGACAAGATTTCTTTTATATGGATCTGACATCATTTCTCCTAAACAAGTTTTTTCACAAAATCTTCAAGAGTGCCATGAAGAAAATCAATTACCGGAAGTTCAATCATTGTATAACAACCCGGTTTTTGTCTACCAGCCGCTCGTGCGGCAGAAACCATAACTTGTGCGGTAAGAGCAGGATTATTAATCCTCATCTCAAATTTCATTATTTGATTGTGTGTGGTTCCCGAAACTCCTTTTCTCTCCATTAGTACGCCATGTCCAACATCAATTAAATTTTGAACATCCTCCACCTCAAAAACATAAGTACGATCTTTAACAAAATATGGATCTGATTTAATTGCAATCTCAATATCTTCGAACTTCACATCAGTTCCCAATTCTACATATACCATTCTTCTGTGAATACCCATTCCGGCAGGAACTGTTATTGATAGGGCATTTTTGACTCCTTTAATTGCTTTAACAGCACAAGTGTGTCCCATTGACATTCCGGGTCCATAATTTGTATGAGTAATCCCTCTTGGTGCCATTGCTAAAAACCAACCTCTGATTACCGAATCAATTCCAGGGTCCCATCCCGCAGAAATAATAGAAACTTTGTTATTCTTCTTTGCAATTAAATCAAGATCATTCTTTAAATGAGGGATTTCAGAATGAATATCAAAACTATCAACAGTGTTGATACCTTTTTCCAATAAAGCGGATACTGTACTTTGTACACTTCTTGAAGGAGCACATACTATTGCTACATCAACACCCTCAAGTTGTGAAATATCATTAACAATTTTAATTTCATTATCTCTTGAACATTTTTGTGATTTTAAAGACGCTCTAATTTTATCAATATCAACTAAATCAACAATCCCTGCAAGTTCCATATCAGGTTCTTGAAGTAAAGCATCAAGTGCACTACACCCCACATTACCAAAACCAATTATAGCCGCTTTAATTTTATTCATCCTATTTTCCCCTATTGATATAATATAAAACTAATTATTTGTTTCTGAATTGAAGAACAAATTCAATGCTTTTCTGGCATTTTCACCATGATTTTTTACTAAAATTTCAATTTCACTCTCGTCTTTATTTTCAAGAGCTGAAATGAAAGAATCGTGTTCATGTACCGATTCATCAAGATGAGAAATTAATGAGAGGTAAATATAGTTGTATCTTAAGGTTTGATTTCTTAGAACAACTATTGTTTTTCTCAACTTATCATTTCCACAATTGTCATTTATTTTTTGGTGAAATTCAGCATTCAGTTCGAGAAATTCTTTATAATTTTTTTCTTCTGAATTTGCAATAGTCCGCATTCTATTATTAATATCGCGTAATTCCTTCAATATTGTTGGATTTAAGAATTTTACAGAAAGTCTCGCGGCTAATGCTTCTAAACAACTTTTAATCTCATAAGTTTCTTCAGCATCTTTTAAGGAAAGTGCGCTAACAACAGCCCCTTTTCGTGGGTTTACAGTTAAAAAACCTTCTGCTTCTAATTGAAGAAAAGCTTCCCTTAATGGTGTTCGGCTTACGCCCAATTGATTTGCCACATCAGGTTCAGCAAGTCGTTCACCGGGGACAAGTTTCCCTTCGATTATTGAGTCTCTTATTGATGCAGAGATTCTGTCGCGTAGCGATCTAATTTGCCTTACATCGAAATTGATTAAATTTTGAATATTTTCCATCTTTTTCCTTAATACTGTATATTGTATACAATATACAACCAAAAATTAATACTAATTTTTCTCTTATCAAATAAAAAAATGATTTTTTTAAAAAGAATTTTTAATGACTGTTTTATTGGTTGTAGATTAAAAAAAAGGCATCAAAAGATGATGCCTTCAAAGTTTAGAATTTTAAGAAATTTATTTCGCTTGTGAAATTCCTGAACCACCACTAAAATTTGTTCGACCCAAAGCTGCTGTCCCATAATACTTTAGTTGAGATCCGCCACTTTGGGAGGTGTTAAGGGTTCCTGTTAAATTAATAGTTCCATGTGAACCACCGGACATTTCTACATCTGCATCGATTGATTTAAAATTCTTAAGATTAATAATTGATCCACCCGAAGCACTTACATACAAGTCTCTTCCTTCTCCTTCTAAATCACTAGAACTACCACCGGATAACGAGATTTTAATATCACTACATTTCAAAACACCCTTTAGTGCAGAACCACCAGACATATCTGCTGAAAATCTCTCATCATTAATCTCCATTTCAATTTTGCCTCGACTCCCGCCACTGAGATTAAGTTGATTTAACAACGGCATTGAGATATTAATAAATACATCCCCTCTCGATAGCAATCGTTTTTCTGAAAAATAAAATTTAAGTTTATCCCCAATTTGATCGACAACCAGATAATTCATAGTTTTGTCTCCTGCCTTTACTTCAACAGAATAGGAGTCTGACTGAACTATATTTACTTTCATACCACTGCTAACTGATACTTTTTCAAAATCCACATTATTAAAGCTTCTGGCAATTGGTTCACCTCCACCATTTACGCTCACAAAGGAACATCCGCCAAATATTAATAAAATAATCGGAACAATAACTTTAAACATTTTAACCTCCAATAATTCATTTACGATTCAATTAACTCTTCAAAAATAGTTAGTCAAAACTATATTTGCACCTTATTAGGATATTCGTAAAAAAGTAATGTCTAAACGTACAAATATGATGATAGAAATATTACTGCAACGATTCTAGATAATATAAAACCTGGTTCTTAAATTATTATATCTTATTTTTAACAAATTAATTTTAACAAATACATCAAATAATGGATTACAAAAATAAGAATAAGACCATAGAAATATTAATAG
>JAGUXE010000242.1 GCA_020061995.1 Ignavibacteriales bacterium
CAATTATCAGCTCGAGGGGTTGTCCTAATAGATGTCAGTTTTGCGCGATTTTTATGGGCAGGGAAGTGCGTTTCAGGTCTCCTGAGAATGTGGTTGACGAAATCGAAAAATTATTTAACACAAAAAACGTAACCCACTTTACTTTTATTGACGATTGCTTTAATGCTTCTTTGGCAAGGGCAGAAAAAATATGCCAGTTAATATTAGACCGTAAGCTATCTATTACTTGGACAGCCATGGCACGTGTAAGGCCGCTTAGCGAAGATTTTTTAAATTTAGCAAAAAAATCAGGTTGTTTGGCATTGAATTTTGGTATTGAATCCGGCTCTAAAACAATATTAAAAACTATCTCTAAAAATATCAATTTAGATGATTTTTTAAGGGCTATTGAATTAGTTAAAAAAGTAGGCATTAATTCCGCTGCTTTATTTATGGTTGGTAATCCAGGTGAAAATAAAGAAACTGTCAATGAAACCATAAGATTGATAAAACGAAGTAGGCCCACGAGAGTAGTCGTGTCGCCTTTAATCGTTTTGCCAAATAGTGACTTATATTCACTTGCCTTAAAACAAGGTTTTATCGATGCAGAATTCTGGTTAAAAAATAATGACCCGCCCCATTATACTGTAGAGCATAGTTTTGATGAATTGCGTTTTTTTAGGTTAAAAATATTATTTTACCACTATTATTACCAAAAAGATGCCATTATGATTTTTAAGCTTGGGATTTTAATTTTAGGCTATAAATTTATTAAATTATTTAATCTCCAGATTAATGAAGTAAGAAATTTCTTGTTCAAATTACCGTTTATAACATCGATTTTGAGAAGAATGAAGACTGCGTAGAGAAAAATGCTAAAAGGCGAAAATATAATTTGTATCTCAAGTATTGATTGGGATTTTATCTGGCAGGGGCACCAGGAGATAATGTTAACCTTTGCCGAGGCCGGCAACAGGGTGTTATTTATTGAGAATACGGGGGTGCGTGCACCGGGGATTAAGGACTTCCCCCGGATTAAAAATAGGATTAAGAATTGGTTTAAAGGTGTAAAGGGCATAAGAGAAGAGATACCCAATCTTTATATATTTTCTCCTTTACTTTTACCCTTTCCGTATTTACGTATTGCGAGATGGATTAACCGACACTTAATTCTATCTATTTTAGAAAAATGGACAAAAATCATGGATTTTCATGAGGCAATTGTATGGACTTTTTTACCTACACCTTTAAGTATGAATATCATTGATAATTTATCCAAAAAAATTGTTATTTACTACTGTATAGATAATTTTAGAGTTAGTTCGGATTCAGCAAAGAAAATTCAACGTTATGAAATCAAATTAATTAAACAGGTAGATTTGGTGTTTGTTACTTCCCAAGCCTTATATGATTATTGTTCAACTTATAACGACCATGTTTATACTTTTCCATTTGCAGTAAACTTCCAAGAATTTGAAAAAGTAAGGTTAGAAAAAAACATAATTCCTGAGGAACTTAAAAATATAAAGAGACCAATAATTGGTTATGTGGGAGGCGTGCATAAATGGATAGATCGAAAATTAATAAAAGAAGTAGTACAAAATTATCCTGAATATTCTTTTGTTTTTGTGGGACCTCTTCAGACAGATGTATCTTTATTGTCCAGTTTGAAAAATATCTATTTTTTAGGAAAGAAAGACCATAAAAAAATACCCTATTTTATCAAATATTTTGATGTATGCATTATTCCTTATTTGATTACTGAGTATATTAAAAATGTTTATCCCACTAAATTAAATGAATACCATACGATGGGTAAGCCTATAGTATCTACAGATTTTCTCGAAATCTCTAATTTTAATGCCAAAAATGATAATTTAGTTTTTATTGGCAGGACAACTAAAGAGTTTATAGATTGTATTCAAGAAGCGCTTAATAATAAAGATAATTATTTAGTTAATAAACGGATAACATCTGCTAAGAATAATAGTTGGACTACCCGGATTGAGGAAATGAGTGATTTGTTAAAAGAAGCAATTGAGAAGAAATCTCATAAATCCTTTAATTGGCGAGAGAGTCTTCTAAAGTTTTATAGAGTAGTACACAGAAAAGTCTTCAGATTAGGCACCGTAGTTTTAGCTATATATCTTTTACTATTTTATACACCCTTAGTCTGGTTTATGGCAAGTCCATTAAAGATCTCTCAATCTCCTCAAAAGGTAGATGCCATTGTTGTCTTTGCTGGAGGGGTAGGTGAGTCAGGAAAAGCAGGGCAGGGATATGAAGAAAGAGTGCAGTATGCAACTGAATTATACAAACAAGGATATGCCGGTCATTTAATATTTTCTTCAGGTTATATTTATGCCTTTAAAGAGCCAGTAGTGATGAAAGCTTTGGCCATTTCTTTAGGTGTGCCTGAGGAGACAATTATTTTAGAAGATAAGGCAAAAAATACATATGAGAATATAAAGTTTGCAAAGGATATTTTAGATAAAAATAATTGGAATAATGTCTTATTGGTAAGCTCCCCTTATCATATGCGCAGGGCATCTTTAGTTTTTGATAAGATTGCCAAGGATACAAAAGTAACGTACACTCCCATACCAAATAGTTTATTCTATTCACATCCGGATAAAGACGTTTATGGTAGGAGAGTTTGGAAACGGATAAATCTACAGCAAATCAAAGGTATATTTCATGAATATTTAGGGATATTATATTATTGGTGGAAGGGATATATTTAAAAATGAATAAATTTGATAAAAATATTTCTGTAGTTTTTCCAGTATATAATGAAGAAGAAAATATAGAATTTTGTATTATTGTTGCTTATGCCATTCTAAAAGAACTGGTAAAAAATTTTGAGATAATTGTAGTGGACGATGGGTCAACAGATAGAACCAAAGAGATATGTCTTGAACTCGTGAACAAATTGAACAATTTTAGATTAATATCTAAAGAAAAAAATGAAGGTTATGGTTATGCTTTAAGAGATGGATTTAAAGTAGCAAAATTTGAACTATTATTCTTTTCTGATTCTGATAGGCAATTTGATATCGCAAATATTAAAGATCTTTTAGAATATATAGATAACTATGATATTGTAGTTGGTTTTAGAAAGAAAAGACAGGATTCTTTGAAAAGGAGATTTTTATCTTGGGGGTACAATATTCTTGTAAAAATATTTTTTAAGTTAAATGTAAGAGATATTGATTGCGCATTTAAGCTATTCAGAAAGAAGGTTTTTGATGAGATTAGAATAGAATCAAGACAATATTTTGTGAATACAGAAATTCTTGCAAAAGCTCGAAAGATAGGTTTTAGAATAAAAGAAATTGGCGTTTCCCATTTTCCAAGATATGAAGGAGAGTCTAAAGTTAGATTTTTAGAGATACCAAGAACTATAAAGGAACTCGTTAGGATTTATAGAATATTATACTTAGAAAAAGATTAATATAAAATATGAGAAAAGAAGAGCAAGAGCGATGGAATAAAATGGTTCTTACGCACTGGTGGGTACGTGGTCATCAGGATATCGCTAAGGGACTAATTAAAAAATATCTTGAGCCACTGGTCAACTCCGATACAAAGATTTTGGATATAGGTTGCAGCGGAGGGTATATAGGGGATTTCTTGAGTCAGTTCGGCAAGGTTTACGGATTAGATGTTTCTTTCGAGGGCTTATTGTATTGCAAAAACAAAAATTTAAAGGCGGTTAATAATGATGCGGTCAAGATTTGTTTCAAGGACAACATATTCGATGTCATAACAATTTTAGAGGTGGCCGAGCACATAGAGGACGATAGCGTTTTATTTAGTGAGATCTATAGAGTTTGTAAGAAATCCGGATTAATTTTTGTTATGCTACCGGCCTATAAATTTCTATGGGGTTCCCACGACGTTAAATATTCGCATAAGAGAAGATACGATAGAAGAGAATTTATAAATCTGATAAAGGGATATGATTTTGAAATAGAGAGACTGACATTTATGCACCCATATTTACTGGGACCTTTGATATTTATGAGGTTTTGGGATAGAGTAAATAAAAATAGGATGGGGCAACGCGACGACTTTTTAAGCCTGAATCCATTTTTAGATAATATATTGTATAAGATATTGATGTTGGAGAAGGAAATAATAAAGAATATTGATTTTTCTTTCGGTATTTGCATATTTTCAATTCTTAGGAAGGTATGAGAAACAAGA
>JAGUXE010000047.1 GCA_020061995.1 Ignavibacteriales bacterium
CAAAGAACCTGAAAAACTGACTTGAGCGCCAAAATGAGGGAGGTTTGCATTAATTCCTTTTTGAACTGCATTTTTAGGCCAATCAGTATATGGTCCGCGGCGTGAATTATGAATGTCAAATACTGAGTATGGGTAACGGTTTTGAAGTTGCGTCTGAATAACAGATTCATAAGGCCAATAAATAGGTTGATGCATATGCCATAAGAAAGCTATATAGATTGGAGGATTTGTTTTACCTAAGTTTTCATTTGCCCCTTTATCGAATGGTTGGTTTGATGATATAGGAAATAAAATAAATAAAAGAGTCAATAATATTTTTATCATTGTCATTTTTTTAATGAAAATTCTACTTTATTTAAAAATATTATCTTCCCATCAAACATGGTCATAATTACTTTTGCATCTTTTATCTTTATTGGATCGATGGTAAGGATATCCTTGGAAAGAACTATTAGGTCAGCCAGTTTACCAGCTTCAATACTTCCTTTTTCATTTTCTTCAAATGCAGCATACGCACTATTTATTGTATAAGCTTTGATTGCTTCTTCAACTGAAATTTTTTCTTCCGGAACCCATCCATTAGGATTTTTATCATCTCGTGTTCTTCTTGTTACTGCGGCATAGATTCCCATAATAGGTTTTAAAGGTGCGACTGCCCAATCGCTACCAAAACAAAGATGAACACCCTCTTCAAGAAATGTTTTGAATGGATATGTATATTTTATTCTTTCCTTTCCAATTCTTCCTTCAGCCCATTCACCATCGTCAAGTAAATGCAATGCTTGTGCAGATGCAATTACACCAATTTTCTTAAATCGAGGTATGTCTTTAAATCTTACATGCTGCGCGTGTTCGATACGAAATCTTCTATCCCATTTCGGATTATTTTTTTCTATCTCTTCAAATAAATCAAGCATGAAGCTATTAGCTCTATCTCCGATTGCATGAACAGAAAGTTGTAGACCGTTTTTGTCTGCATCTAATGCCCATTCTCGAAGTTTACCGTTAGATACGATTTCCATCGGTAAACCAAAAGTATTCGTATCCTGCGCATAACAATCCCAAAACCATGCAGTTGAAGAACCGAGTGAACCATCGGCAAAAGCTTTCAAAGAGCCGAGTTTAATTTTATCACTCCCAAATCCTGCTCTAATACCGAGGTCTGTGAGAAACTTATAATCAGCAATAGGAAACCTTGTATAAATTCTGCAAGAAAGTTGATTATCCGATTCAAACTTCTGAAAAACTTTTAAATCATTTTTATAAGTAATATCTTGAACAGATGTTACTCCATTTATTTTCGCTTCATTCAATGCAGTAATAAGAGCTTCTTCATATTCTTTTTCGGTCGGATCGGGTATAGCTTTTAAGACCAAAGAAATAGCTTTATCTTTTAAAATTCCTGTTGGTTCATTTGTAACCGGATCTTTTTCAATAATTCCTCCATCAGGATTAGGAGTAGTTTTATCAATATTTGCAAGTTTAAGTGCAAATGAATTGGCGAGTGCTGTATGCCCGTCTAATCGATCGATTAGAACCGGAGTATTCTTTGTGAAGTCATCAATCATCTCTTTTGAAGGGAATTTTTTTATATCCCATGCTTCATGGTCCCAATTTCCGCCTTGGATCCATCTTCCTTCTTTATCTTTTACATAAGATTTAATTATTGAAATAAATTCTTCAGCAGATTTTGCTCCTCTTAGATTTATACCGTTAAGATACATTCCACCACTAATAAAATGTGTATGATTATCAATAAATCCGGGGAGCATCAACTTCCCATTTAGATCAATAATCTTATCATCTTTTTCGATAAATTTTGCAGCATCCTTTTCTGAACCGGCAAAAAGGATTCTGTTTTCCAACACAATTACGACTTCGACAATCGGAGCCTTCGGATTAACAGTGTATATTTTTCCATTTCGAAAAACAGTTTTAGTTTGAGAAAGTGTAGCCATTGTAAATAAAAGAAAAATTGAAAATATTTTTATTCGAGTCATAATTATCTGCTTTTAATTAAAAAATAGGGTGAAAAATATCGTATCGATATTCTTCACCCATTAATACTAAGTATTTTTTATACTATTTTTTCTTCCCGATAAAAAGAGTCCGTTTATATTTCTCGATTTCCGCAGCTAAAGCCATGAGTCCCTGCGGCGTTGAAATATCGGCGTTAAATGATGGACTTACTAAACGAATTTGGTCAAGGCTCTTGGTGAAGTCACCGAGTAAAAAATAATTTTCTGCTGAAAGGACATTTAGATCATTTGTATTGTAACGAGTATCATATTGAAAAACCCATCCTGTATCGCGTTGAAAAACTTGAGTTATTCTAAAATTGGATTCATCAAAACGTTTTAAAGCATTAAGTGCTACAGCCCATCCGGCATAAAGATTAGTTAACAATTCACCATAATTTTCAGCATCAGAGAACTCACCTACTGCCTCATTCAAACTATCAATAAGCATGTATGACCAACCAAGTCCTAGGTAAGCCGCTCCTCTATTAGAGTATACACCCTTAGCAGTATTGAATTTTTCGATTGCACCCCCATAATTTTTATTCTGAAAAGCAGTCCATCCGTCACGCACATAATTATCATACTGGTCCTGCGGTTCGGGATCGTTGGCACAGCCTGTGAATAAGGTGAAAAAAAAGGCTATTACTAATAAGGATAACAAATATTTTTTCATTAAGAGCTCCATGAAATAAATTCAATTCTATTTTACTAAAATAATCATTTTATCATAATAAATTTCTTACATGCCAGAAAATTTCCCGAACTCAATTCGTAAATATAAACACCGCTTGAGAGCCTTGATGCGTTAAATTCAACACTGTATTTTCCATTCTCCTTTTCTTCATTTACAAGTGTGGTTACTAGTTTGCCGAGTAAATCATATATCTTCAAAGTTGTAAACCCTTTTTCTTTAATCTGATAGGTTATCGTAGTGGTTGGGTTAAAGGGATTTGGGTAATTCTGTTCCAGTTTGTATACGGTTATTCTTTCTACTCCTTGACTTCCTTGCTTTTCTAATCCTTCTCCGGCAACTCTGTTATAGAGGATTGTATCTGTATTGGTCGTTGGGATATTTCCATATCTGGCGTTGTAATATATCCCTTGTATGAAGTACTCTGCTACATTTTCATTTGATTGAGAGGCTCCTTCCAATATCGTTGTTGTAGTATCTGTATATGTTCTCGTTCCTCCCATTACTGTAGCTATATGTACAAATCCCGGTGTATCCTTTTTCCTATAAATCTTGAAACTGCCTATCTGACTTATTGTCGGGTGACTTCCCCAATACAACTTCGGGTAATTTCCAACTCTCCCTTTCAATAGTGCTCTGCTCCAACTATTTGTGGTTATCACAAAATTACTGTCTGATTTTATATATCCGTTTCCGGTTATAAATCCTCCATTCTGAAGGTCAATAGGGGCATTTATTGTATATATCTTGTCTGTGTTAATGAAAATTGTATCATATAATGTCAACATTCTTGTCAATTCTGTGTTTGAACTCAGCGTCTCGTTTATTATTAAGTCACCTCCATATTTAATCGCCGGCAAAATTGAGTACAATCTACTATCGTACATCGGAATATCTGTTGCCAGATTCAGAGTATCAGCATAAGAGTAGTATGTTGTATCTTCAATATCTCTTAATGTCCAATTGTTATAATCTATACTTGGCCGTGAAAGTTGAATTGTGAAAGTCCTTTGGCTGATTAGTGAATCGGGATTATGCCGCGGCAGATTTGATACCATTAGGTAGTTATTTCCCCAACTATCATACAGACGATATAAGTAGGTCATAAGGTAGTCAGAATTGGTAGAGATGTTATGAAGAAAGCTTATTCTTTCCCCAAGTAAAGTAACCGAGTCTTGCGGCTTATAAAAAGTATGGTATTCAAAATTATAATTGAGCTTGCTTAGACTCTGTCCAAATACACCGGAAAGTCTCGGAAACACCTGATCTTTTATATAATTATACAACTCGGTAGGTTGGTAGTCCTGATCAACTAGCCCCAAATAATAACCTGAATATGAATCATTGTTTGAATAGTACTTCCATAAATAAATCCCTTTGGCTCCTTGTGCTAATGCAATCACTATTGATGCCCATAGCTCTTTCCCGGTTGGATATCGGTAGCGACCGGGCTCTCCTCCAAATGTCTGTGCCATATAATAAAAACCGGCTTCCGCATACCGCTTTGTATAGTATTGTACCTCAAACATTCTTAAATGATGATAGATAAATTCTACATTAATTTCGTTATCATTACCAAACGGATAATGATCGCTCCAAAATCTATAAGGTCTTACTTTTTTTGTGAAACGGGCATAACCGGAATCTGCATCTTCAAAACCATGCCAATGCATTTCAACTTTTCCATGATAATCGGTGATAAATGGTGTAATTAATCTTGTTCGTCCCGCTGCTTTTAGTATGGAATCAACTACACGGTATGGTTCGTGGGTGTCAAGGTAATATGGTTCATCCCGTGTATTCCAGTAGGCTAAGTTTGTACTTACTCCATCCTTATAACCTGCATCGTAATTTAGTAAATCGCTGACGAATAGCGTTGGTTCGTCAACATACTTTGCCCAAATATAGTCATCATACAAATCAAAATAATCGATATATACTACCCTTTTCCCCAACCAGTATATCTTAAATTGCAGACCTCTTAAATATGCAACCTCCGGCGGAGTATCTTCCGGGCTTCTCCATTCAAATGCTCCGCCAATTTCTTGACCATAAGGAATTTTTACGCTGTCAAATGAGGAAAGGAATGAGCTGTAATTATACACCCCTATATGCAGCGGAGACAACTCAAATTCTGTGGATAAATCCCCGTCTTTTATATAAAAGGTTTCCAAAACAAACGATTCTTCATCATTGTTCAGAAGGTAATTTGCAGTAACTTCTATTTTAAGGAGCGTATCTGATATGCTCTCCATAGAAACTATTTGCTCTTCGTCGGGCAAAACTTCCCCTTTTCTTGCACGGATTCTTAAATTATACGTTAATATTTGGGCCATAAGCTCCGGCTGTATTGTAAAATATTTAGTCTCTTGATAATAATCGGGACCTTTTAGCCATAGTTGCCCTTTATTTGAAGCGTTCATCCCTGTACTTAAACATCCCACTCCGTTCACTGTTGTAACATTCCCATAATTCTTCTTTAGCCCGATTCCTTTGCTTACTATTTCCTTTGCATACCATTTGTTATAATATCCGGTTGTATAATGAATCGGCAAGTCTTTTATGCTCCTAGCATTTTGAGCTATAATATTTCCAATCATCTCAACACTATCCCTTGAAGTCTCATTTGAATCCGGATGTGCTAAATATTGTATTATGCTGTTTGCACCCATTGCCTTTATCTGCCAATAATTGGTCTCAAGTTCCGGATGTCCCTTTTCTGATACTGCGACATATACTCCAAACGGAAACGGAATCTGCTGTCCAACTATTTCAGAATTAATAGTTATAAGAACTAACATTGCGGGTATTAAGAATCGGTTTAACATTTTAACACATCATTTTTATTATAATAGAATTATTTTTTTTGATCTATTTTATTAAAATCATTTTACGTATATCGGTAAATACCGGAATCATATTCTCATCTATAACCTCTAACTTATAGAGGTATATTCCGCTGGCAAGTGATGTTATCTTTTGTCCCGAATACCGAAACTCCGATTCATGATATCCTCTCTCTTTCCATTCGTTCGTGATTACTTCAACCATTTCTCCTTTGATGTCATAAACAATTAATTTTACATATCCTCTGTTTTTTAGGATGTAACCAATAGTAGTCGACGGATTAAATGGATTTGGAAAATTTTGATAAAGTTTATATGCTTGGGGAATAACCCCTTCCGTCTTTACCGTTAATGGATCTCCCCATAATACTTCTTCTCCGGCTGCTGATTCATTAC
>JAGUXE010000096.1 GCA_020061995.1 Ignavibacteriales bacterium
GATAAATATGATTACGGCAACAATTAAAAGGGGCATGATGTTTCTCCTGTTTTTATAAAAATTTATTCAATTAATTTTAATCTGAACTGCATGAAATTAATTGACTTTTTTCGTTTTCAAGATCTGAAGGAAGAACTCTATAAATCCAGCCTTCAAAATATGGGTCTTTCTCTATCAATTTGGGGTTTGCTAAAATCTTTTCATTAACTTCCAAAATCCTTCCCGTTAGAGAAGAATAAATAGTGTGTATTAAACCATCTTGAGCATAAATTTTTGCGCATTCGTTTCCTTGCTTCAAATTATCATCGACATTTAACAACTCAACTTTTTCTATCGACTCAATCAACTTAAGAAAAATATCTGTGGTGCCAAGCAAAACAGTACTGTCATAATTTTCAGCTAGCCAGCTAGAAAATCCTAATCTCAAATATTTTGGCGGGCAAGGAATAAAAAGCAGAGCTGAAGAATCATGTTCAAGCTTCTTCATTAATTCATTATACCTTAAACCTCTTTTAATTATACTTGAAAGTTCATCAAAACTGAACGGTTTTGGAATGAATCCAACAGCGCCATAATACAAAGCTTTAACAGTATTATCCAGAGTTGAGTAACCGGTTGTAATTATTACAGGGGTTTTAATTTTTCGTTTGGAAAGCTCCTGTAGGAATTGAAAACCGTCCATTCCCGGCATCATTATATCAGAAAAAATTAAATTGTAATTATTATCTTCGAGTTTAGTTAATGCTGAAGGAACATCGAGAGCTGAATCTATGGATACATCTTCCATTTTTGCTATTTTGATAACTGAATCAATAATTACCTGCTCGTCATCAACAACTAGAATATCAATGTTGTTTTTCATTCTCAAAGTTCCGGTAATCTGATTATAAATGTTGTACCCACACCAACTTCACTTTTCACAGTAATAGTTCCATCGTGATTATCAACTATTCCCCAGATAACTGAGAGTCCCAGACCATTTCCTTTTTGTCCTTTCGTTGAAAAGAAAGGGTCAAAAATTTTATTAAGATTTTCTGAGGGGATTCCGCAACCGTTATCTTCAATTTTAATTTCTATAAATTTCTTGTCACCATCATGGTCCACAGCATCCCAACTTTGCCAATTATCATTAAATGATGCGCATCCTTCCAAAAATCCCATCTTGGGAATTGGAATACGATAAATGGAACCACCACATTCCGGACAAGTTTTTGTTTTATCTATTAATGTAATATTGCATTGTGGACACTTTAAGTCAATAGTGGATTTTTTATTTATCGACAATCCAAAATAATGCTTGTGACGACCATAAATAGGATCGAGGTTTATAAAACCTTCTGTACCATTTGCTTTTACTTTCAATCTGATTGAAGGGGAGCCCTCCAACTTATAATCAGGATCAAGAAGACTATGGTTTTTATTACAAACCGCTTCTTTGATATGTGTTATTCCTTTAGGCGAAAGACTTATTTCGGAGGTTGAAACAGTAATCTTCCCATCTTTCTTCTCGATTGCATCAATCGCATTAAGTAATAGATTAAGGATGACCTGTTGTATTTGATTTGCATCGGCAACTATGTGTGGAAGATTCTCTCCAAAACTAGTCTTTAAAGTTATTTGTTTAATCTTTAATTGATTAGTAACTACTTTATTAGCTCTATCAATAACTTCATGAATATCAGTTTTATTCTTCTTGGGGGTAGACTGTCTTGCAAAATCAAGCAAACCTTTTATAATTTCTCTACTTCGCATCGTCTCTCTAACGATAACATTCAGATCTTCCTGCATCTCGGGATTGTCTTTGGTTCTCTTTAAAAGAAAACTGCTATATGTTAAAACTCCGGTTAGGGGGTTGTTAATTTCATGAGCAACACCGGCAGCTAATTGTCCTAAAGAAGCCATTTTATCGGATTGAAATATTTGTTGCTTCATATCCTCAAGTTTTTTGGTCATCTTATTAAATGATGTACCAAGTTTTCCGAGTTCATCATTACGCGTTTTTGGAATTGAGTAGTTGAAGTTACCTACTGCAACCTGATCAGTAGCTTTTAGCAATTCTTTTATTGGTTTATCCAGCCACTTTTTTACAAAAAAACCGATCACTAAACCGATTGCAGTAATCGAAATTAGAGCGAAGAGTAATTCACGAAGTTTATTCTCTTCAATCTGAGCATCAACTTTATCAAGTTGAAATGAGACATCGAGAACACCAAGAACAGTTGCATCCTCCGGATGAGCATGACACTCAGATTCCCAACATGATTTTTCATTATAAATTGGATTGATTATTCCCATGATTCTGGTAGAATCAGGATAGGGCTTAAAAATACGAGTCCTATCCTTAATTTCAAGCCGTTCAATCGGTTGGTCTTTAGCATGACAGACGTAACAACTCTCAGCATTTTTGTCAAGCATTTCACCAATATCTTTAGGATTGGAGGAATAAATTATTATTCCTTCTTTGTTCATAATTCTTACTGAACTGATCGCTTTATCTTGCCCGATAGTGTTAATGATCTCTTGGATACGTTCACGTTGATTCAAAAGCATATCATACCGAGTACTGTTTTTAACAGTCTCACTCAATTGATTTGCATGTCTCTCTACTTCAGAAAGTAAAACTTCACTCTGGGACTTAATATTGAAATAAGAATAAATTCCAATAATAGAAATCGAAGTAATACTAACCACCAAAATCAGTTTGAACGCAATCTTTTGAAACATATAATAAAACTATCTCTTTACTTTTTTACCCGGAAGATATGCCGGATAAGTATAATCATCGTGACAACTTGAACATTCTGGTTTTGCATAAGTCGGATTTGTATGACAACTTTCACAATCAAATTCGATATGAGTTTCGTCCAGAACAAATCCGGTAACTTTATGATTGAATTTTTCTTTTGTCCAAGTACCATGACATGTATTACAATTCTTACTCAAACCGGTAAACTTGCCTTGTGTAGTATGACATCTCGCACAACTCAATTTAGAATGATAGCTGCTTAAATTAAAACCGGTTGACGCAAGATGATTAAATCCTCTCACATCTTTATCGTTATGACATGTTACACAATTGTTTTTCGATTTAGTATCGTGACATGAACTACATGCTTTATGTTTTAGATCGACACTCATTTTGGGTTTTGCAGATGCAGGTCGCTGATCGTGACACTTTACACAACCATCATTGGAATGGCAAGATTGACAGTCCAATCCAAATAGCTCAATATGTTCTTTATGGAAAAACACAACCGTCTTAGCTTCTGCTTTTGGAGTTTTGTAGGTTATTTTTTCAGGAGTCTCAAGTTTTGCATGGCTTTTCTTTGTCATTCCTGCAACAAGTTTTTCCTTGGAAGGATCTTTCGCCTTCAATTGATGACATGCAGAACATTCAACACCACCGCTCCATTCACGATGACAATCCATACATTGTCTATGATAAGCCCCTTTTAAATCGGGACGATTAACATCTTCACGTTTGCGTGATGAGTTATGACAGCTATTGCAACCAATTATTTTTCCAGGTGGATTGTAATGATGACATGTTACACAGCCTCCGGACATTTCAGACATCTCTGCATGAAGCCTATGACTGAATGTAACTTCTTTATAAATATCCTGATTTCCCTTTAATTTATTTATAACAATAATATCAGGTCCTTCTTCAGGTTTTTGCTTAGTTGTTGCAATTGATTCACGAGGGCAATCACGCAAGCAAGGATTTTCCTTAGTGGGGATACTGCACGAATGGCAATTATCACAATTTAGTGCTTTCTGACTATGGGATTCCCCCATCTTTTTTACTTGACCATTAACGTTAGTCAAGAATACCAATGTAATTATAAATAAAAATATTTTTTTCATCTGAATAAACCTTTTACTGCATATTTCGTTT
Source organism: Ignavibacteriales bacterium (assembly GCA_020061995.1). The sequence goes on from JAGUXE010000096.1 coordinate 3,899, forward strand.
TAAAAGCTACTTTTTGTGGTACACTTACAATAGGGAAAATCATCACAAAAATTCTGAAGAGTAAGATTTCCAAAGCTATAAATCCAAGCGTAACCGAAAATTCTCCAACCGATGGAAAGTAAGAACTTTCTGCATAGGGGGGAGTATATGCAACTATAAAATTGTTTAATCGATTCATAAGAACACCAATAATAACAAATGCCGATGCCCAGAAAAGTCCCTCAGGGGTCTTGGATATTTTCCTTGAGAAAAACATTCTAAGCGGAATAACAATTCCTATCATAACTTCCAATGTGAACATTATGCTTTCAGTATTTATTACCATAAGATGAACATAGGTTTGACGAATAACAACATCAACAATTTTTGCTGTTAAATAAATGAGCAACATTGGACCGACCATTCTACCTAAACCTTCAAGTACGTCAAGTTCAGGTTTCAGTCCGAATGATTTTGAAGTAATAAGTGACTCAAAAATTACCATCGGGAAACCAACACAAATTGCTGATAGTAAGAATAGAAGCGGCAAAATTGGAGTTTGCCAAAGCGGGTGCATTTTTTCACCTGCAATAACCATCAGTGTTCCCAAGGATGATTGATGCAAGCATGACAAAACAACTCCTGAAATAATAAATATAAACATCGTCTTTTCTAATGTTCTATCTAACACTCTTAACAGTTTATCGACCGTATTATTGAATTTACTAAGAAAACCCGGAAGATCTACCCGTCCAATAAATCTTTCAGTAACTATCGGAAGAAACTCAATATATAGTACTGTTAGATATATCATCACACAAATACCAACTTCAAATAATACAGAGGTTCCGTTCCACATCAACAAAGGATGCCAGATATAATGGTAACGACCCAAGTCAATCATAACACTCATCGCAACAAAAGTATAACCGAGCATTGCTGTTAATAAAGCCGGACGAATTATAACTTCATATTTATCCTTATGCATTATGTGACCAAGAGCCGCTGTAGTAAAACCACCTGCTGCAAGAGCAACACCTGCTGCAACATCAATTCCAATCCAAATTCCCCAGGGGAATTGATCATTTAAGTTAGTAACTGCGCCAATGCCAAATACAAATCTCCCTAATAGAAAAACTAAACCGTTAATTGCAACAGCAGAGAGTAAAATAACAATTGGTGTGAAAAATTTCTTTTGAATAGGTGTAGGTTTGAAAAAATGTTCCATCTTATTCATCCTCCCCATTTTCGTGTTTACGGTTTTTGTTCAACCACATAACCCCCCCTAATAAAGCATAAATTGCAATAGGGGGAATAAAGTAAGCGAAGATTCCATGTTGAATTGCTTCCGTAACACCGGGCGCCGGATTTTTACCCAATTTAGGGAAATCTATTTGTGTAAACTCTTTACTTGAAAGATACATCCATGAGGTACCACCGACTTCATGCTCTCCGAGAATATGATTAACATATCTTTCGGGATATAATCTAATTTTTTCTTTCGCAGCTAGCAATAAATCAGATTTCTTTCCATAAGTTAAAACCTCCATTGGACAGATTTCAACGCAAGCAGGCAACTCCCCTTTTTTGGTTCTATCAAAACAGAAGTCGCATTTCTTTATATCCGGACTCCACGCCTTATCAAATTCAAATGCGGGGATCTGAAATGGACAAGCAACCATGCAATAGCGGCAACCTATACATTTATCACCATTCCATAAAACTGTCCCATTTTCTTCTTTAGAAAAAGCACCTACAATACATGCTGATAAGCATGCCGGGTGATCGCAGTGCATACATTGAACTTTAACATCAATTGGAAATTTTCCATTGGGATTTTCGAATTCATTTACAACCGTCAATGCATGTGCATTTGGTCTTCTTCTTTTATCGAATACTGTGCGGTCATCATATTTTTCGATGGGGTCGGTTGGCATATCATGTGCTGTTTTACAAGCCCATTCGCATTTTCTGCAACCAATGCAAACTGTAGAATCTACCAAAACACCCATACGGTCATCGGAAAGAATATTCTTCGGAGCACCTTTTACGGTTTTTGTTGAAGCGACTCCTGCAATCGATGCCCCCATGAATGCAGAAGTTTTTAAGAAGTTACGACGGGACTTATTCATCCTGTTCTCCCCTATATTATTATGATCAAAAGGTAATCAAAAATTACTTTTAACAAATAATTTAAAAATCCTTAACAAAATTATTTCCTTTTCATGGCAAAGTCAACTAAAAATAAACAGTTTATGTCGGCAGGTGTTGAATTTTTCAACCATCCATTTTGAAGTTTAGGTCGGAAGATGAGTTTTCGTATAATGATGAGGCTCAAAACATAATATCTTGAGCCTCGGTGAAAATTTAATTATTCATTTTAGATTGGCGTTCTGTTGCTTTTTTATCCCATTCAGCAGGACTGGTTGAAAGGAAATTTTGCTTTTTTGCTTTTAGTTTATCCATTTCGAGTCCTATGAATTTTTGAGCTTTTTCTTTTGTTGAGAGATCGGGCATTACAAGTGGAGTTTGAACTCCCAGATTTGTCAACAACTTAGAAAGTTCGACTCGTGCTTCTTCAGCTTTCCTTATTGATGTTGCTAATATTCTCGCACTTTCTAATGGTGCATGAAATGAGCCACCATGGCTTGCTGCAACATAATCCCATCTCCATTGAGCATGACGAATATTGGTTAGTATCCCTTTCATCTCTTCTTCCTTTGCACCCTTATCCCATGCAGCTTTAGCTTCAAGATGTGCTTTTACTATTGAGTGTTCAGCTAATAATAGAAGTTCTTTAACTTTATCTTGTCGTTCGTAAACATTATTTAATAATGTTTCCTCACTTTCACGATGACAAACTTGACATGAACGAGAAATATTATTTAATGGGCTTTGTATATGGTGATCTGTAAATTTTACCCCTCCTTCACTTTTGTATGGCATGTGACAGTCTGCGCAAGCCACACCTCTTTGGGCATGAATTCCGAATTGAGCCATTTCCCAATCGGGGTGTTGTGCTTTAATCACGGGAGTTTTACTTAATGTATGAACAAAATCGACATGATTAACTTCATCATAATACTTTTCCATTTCATCTACGCTAATTCCACCATCCCAAGGGAGAGTTAAATATTTTTCTTCTTTACCTTTGAAATAGTATTCGACATGACACTGTGCACAAACTAATGAACGCATCTCTTGATGTGAAGCTTCGCTGATATCTTTTCCCTGACGAGAATAAGCTTCTATTAGCGCTGGACGGGTAATTCTTAAATTCATTGTTTTGGGATCATGGCAGTCCTGACATCCGATTGCATTTACAACTTCATCACCTAATTCATTCCAACTTTTTTTGTAGAAATCTGAAACGCCCATTTCATTCATTAATCTTGGGACATCTGTGCTTTTGCATGTCCAGCAAGTTGCAGGTTGAGGAACGTCAGTTCGTAGAGTATTTCTGATATCTTTTATTGCATAATAATGCCCGCGTCCTTGATTATAGTCCCGCGAGAAAGCATATCCGGCCCAAAGAACTACTAAGTTTGGTTCTCTTTGCAACATATCAACCATGCCACTTCCACCATACTTGCTGACAAATGTAGTATCAAGTGTTTTTATATACGACTCAAATTGACGATTAAAATTTTCACCCCAGACTTCATTTCGAGGTTCCCATTCCGCGATCGGTTTAACGACCTGAAAACGCTGAATCGCTTCACTTCTTCTTTCAACTATTGAAGCAGCAAATAAACCGATAAAAAATACGACCACAACTGTCGAAAGGAAAAGTCCCCAGGCAATTAATGGTTTTTCTGTTATGAGCTGTTGAAATTTTTTCATGATATTACCTGATTATTATTTATTTGATTTTTCTAATTCTATATATTTATTAAGCCATTCAGGAGTTACAGGGGTTAACCGGGGAACCCTTGCAAAAGGAAAAGAAGATAAACTACTTACTCTTCCGTGAGGTGTTTCACGATGGCAGTCCCAGCAAAGTTTGTCGCCACCATGCCTTGCGGCGGAGCCCGTAACCGATACTATTGAAGCCATATTAACATATTCATAATGGCATCTGATACAGTTTTCTTGAACTACACTTTTACCTGCTTCTTTAATACGTATTACTTCAGGTTCTAAACGAAAAGTAAACATTGTTGCATGCCGCAAACCATCGCTCGCTTTAAAATAATATGTTCGGATAAAATTATCTTGCGGAACATGACATGCTGTGCATGTTGCTACCCTTGCATGACTACTTTTTTGCCAAGATGCAAACTGGGGTGTCATAACATGACAATTCATGCATGTTAAAGGATCATTTGATAAATAGGAGCTCGCATTCGATATGTGAAATACCACAATCAGCATTCCCAATAACACTCCCAATACAATTATAACTTGCACCCTCCATTGAGGGGGTGGAATTAAGAAACGAATTTTTTTAAGTATTTTCATATAATTTAATCTATTGTGTGATTCATGATGAAGTTATACAATCTGATGAATGATTTTCTCTGTCTAATTTTTTTGTAAGTTGATCTAATTCATCATCCGAAAATGATAATTGAATTTTTTCAAATAACTCACGTTCTTCAAAGCGAATGTGCTGCTCTAAGAGGACTCCAAAATCGTGCAATACGGTTTCAGGATCTTTGGTTTCAGAAAAACAGGAAACTAATTCGCTAAGTTGACGATGTTCTTCCTTTAGTTGATTAACTGATTCTTCAAAATATTTATTTTTTGTTTTGACAAATTCAAAAAGGATATTTTCTTCTTCAAAAAAATGCTTCTTTAATTCGTCTTGATGAAAGGAAGCTACATAAGTGATCTTACCGGCTAAGTCGTGCGGAAGTCCTTTGTATAAAGGAGCATTCTTCTTAACAAGCTGTGAGAGGATTAGACCATGATGATGGTCTCTTGATAAAAATATGAGTGCCGGATGTCGTTTCATTTAATTGATCCGATTTTTTTTTAGAATTTACAGTATCAATTTCAATTATTCAAGTAATTTTTTTATAAGGTATTTTTTACAACCGATTTTGCCTCAGTCATATCCTTATTCAATCCAAGATGAGTATGAACAATCTCTCCCTTTTTATCAAGGATAGCTATCATATTAGTATGGGAATAGTCACCGTTTTCTTCTTTTCGATATTTGAATCCAAGTAATGCCGCTAATTCAAGAATATCATCATTTGTACCTGTCACTAATTTCCATCGCTTTGTATTAAGATTTTTAGATTTAGAAAACTCTTTAAGTTTTTGAGGAGTATCTCTCTCCGGATCAATTGAGACGAGCAGAAAATTACTTTCATCGAGCTCTTCTTTAGATAAATCACTCTCTATTTTTTGCATATCATTCAATATAATCGGACATGCATAACTGCAACTCGAAAAGAACAGCGCCATAATTACTTTTTTACCATTTAATTCCTTTAGAGTGAAATCGTTATTATCCTGATCTTTCCACACAGCGGAGGTTTGGTAGATTGAAGTTTCACTTTGCGATGAGTGTTCGGTATTTTCATCACCACAGCAACTTGAATTCTCTTTTTTTTCAACAACCTCTTTCACCATTTCAGGTGAGGCTGGCGTAATTAAAAAATATCCTGCCGTAATTCCTACCATTAAAAGAACTACAATTATTGCAGGTTTAAAATATGTTTTCATAACAACACCTTTATTTTTATTTGTCTAAATTTTTTGCACATCTGAAACCAAGATTATGCACAGTATAAACGGCTTTCAAACTACTTCTAAATGCATACCGCATAAAGGATGCATAATCTGAAACATCAGAAAATGATTTTGAGCCTGCTCCGCAAAAAAGATCAGTATCAAAATTCTTATCACCACGAGACTCCCCTGTTACCAAATTTGAATTGAAATCAGCTACCCACTCCCAAATTAAACCATGTAAATCGTGTACTTTATAATAATTTGGTTTTTGCATACTAACCGCTCTCAATAACTTTTCTCCTGACTTTGAATACCAATCGATAATAGTTTTATTTTTAATCTCATCATCTTTTCCA
>JAGUXE010000131.1 GCA_020061995.1 Ignavibacteriales bacterium
AACCAAGTATGGAAATGAGCGGCGTACGGAATTCATGGCTCATATTTGACAGGAAAAAGGATTTGAGTCTATTCATTTCCTCGGCTTTATTTTTAGCTGCAATCAATTCCACATTTGTCTTTTCGAGTTCAACGGTTCGTTCAGATACTTTTTCTTCCAATATCAGGTTCTGATTTTGTGTCTGCAGATGAAGAAAACGTGCATTAAGTAAATTTTTTATTCTCAAATCAACTTCAATTAAATCAAAAGGTTTTGTCAAAAAATCTGTCGCGCCGCCGGCAAGGGCTTTTTGTTTTGCTCCGGTTGTTCCATCGGCTGTAAGCACCAAAATAGGAAAGTAGGTGCTTGTTGGAATGAGAATTTTTAAGAGGCTCATAATTTGAAAACCGTTTATATGCGGCATCTGCAAATCAAGTAAAAGCAAGTCCGGTTTAATCCCTTCAAACAATTCTACCACTTTCCTTGAATCAGTAGTAGTGGTATAATTTGTAAATCCCTTGGCATCAAGCAGTCCGGTAATTATATCGATGTTTGCTTGCTGGTCATCCACAATAAGAATTTTGGCGTTTTTTAAAGTTGAGTCCATCATTTTTTTCCCTTAATGATATTTTCACATAACTTTAAATCGAAGCGAAGCTTCGATAGATTACTTACTTCTTACGAAGCTGCCGCTTCGTGTTACAAATTCTAGAATTCGAATTGGAAATTCGAGATTACGTAAAGCGAACTTTAATTCGTTCAACAATCACATAATTGATATTTTACTATAGCGAAATAAATATCTCCTTACATTTTGCAATCCCCCAGAGGGACAAGCTGTTAATCACATTCCATCATCCATTAACCATCAGACCATCCACCACTTTCAAAAACTCAACCACGCTTAAAGGTTTGGTTAAATAATACTTTGCACCGGAATTCATTAATTTTTCAATTTTATGACTCGTTGCATCAGCGCTTAAAATAACCACAGGAATTGATTTTGTCAATTGGTTTTCTTGTAACCGTTTCAGCACTTCACTGCCGTGAATGTCTGGTAAATCGAGATCGAGCAAAATAAGAGTCGGTTTGTAATCCGCTGCAAGTTTAACTGCATTCTTACCGTACATTTCTGTAATGAGATGAATTGACGGACGTTGAATATCTAATATTTGTTCCACCAATTGAATATTGGAAAAATTATCTTCAATATACAAAATCGTCCCGTCCACTATTGTATTCGCTGTTTCCGCCTTTTTACTTTCATTTGTTTTTTTATGAAATTCAATCTGACTTTCAGATTGCGGAAATTCAATCCAGAAAGTGCTTCCAATCCCAACTTTACTTTCAACGCCTATTCTGCCGTGCATAGCTTCAACCAATTTTTTAGCGACTGCCAATCCAAGCCCAGTACCTTCAATCTCAGTAACTTCAGCTCCAATTCTTTGGAATGGATTAAATAGTTTATCTAAATCTTCCGATTTAATTCCAATTCCAGTATCAATCACACTAATCCTTACTTTCTTTTCCATACCTCCATCGCTATAGGCCTTACTACATTGTATCTCCACTGAACCCCTATCGCGGTTAAACTTAACAGCATTATTAACTAAGTTCAGCAACACTTGTTTAAGTTTTTGATTATCGGCTTTTACAAAAATATTTTCATTTGAAAGATTAATTAATTTCAAAGAAATGTTTCGGTCGTCTGCAAGGGGATTAACAATATCTAATGTTTCGGAAATTATTCCGCATACTGAAACCGGTTCTATAGAAATAGTAAGTTTTCCTGCTTCAATTCTTGAAAGATCCAGGACTTCATTAATCAGGTCGAGCAGGTGTTTGCCGCTTTTTAAAATCTGAGCAATACCTTTCTTGTGAGCCGGAGAGATCTCACCCATCTCCATTAATTGCGCAAAACCGAGTATCGAGTTCATCGGCGTTCGAAGTTCGTGGCTCATACGAGAAAGAAATTCACTCTTTGCAAGGTTAGCCTTGTCAGCATCGGCTTTTGCAATTTGTAAAGATTCTTCTATTGTTCTTCGTTCTTCAATTTCATCGTTAAGGATTGCATTCATCGCTGCGAGTTCCTTTGTTCTTTTTTCAACTTTAATTTCAAGCTCTGCATTTAAATTGCGGACCTTTTCTTCATTTCGTTTTCGTGTAATTGCTAAACTTGCTAACGCAACTACCGATTGCAATAGTTCGGTTTCATTATCACTCGGAGATTTAGGGATATGATGATAAATTGCGAATGTGCCTAAAACATTTCCTTCAGCACCGAGGATTGGCAGTGACCAACATGAACGAAGATTTGCCTTTTGCACTAATTCGCGGAAAGGTATCCAGTTTGGATGGGTAAGCAAGTCTTCTGCAATTACTTGTTTTTTAGAATAGGCAGCGGCACCACAAGATCCAACATGTTCACCAATTTCTAATCCTTCAATTGCCTGGTTATAAAAATCGGGCAAATTTGGTGCTGCGCCATTATTCAAATGTTTTCCTTCTTCATCCAATAACAGAATAGAACAAGTTGAAGTCGGATCTTTCTCTTCAACTTCTTCTACAATTTTTTCAAGAATAGCATGGAGTGATTCACCCTTAACAATTGATTCGAGAATTTCTTTCTGTCTCTGTTTCCAACTTTCATTTTGCTTACGATCTGTAATGTCTGCTAACTGAGAAATAAATTTTAATGGTAACCCGTTTTTATCTTTAATCAACGACACAAATAAATGTACCCAAACAATATTTCCATTTTTATTGAAATATCTTTTCTCCATATCATAATTTTCAATTATGCCAGCTATCATTTTTTCAACATAAGATAAATCAGTATGTAAATCATCCGGATGTGTAATTTCTTGCCAGGTTTTCTGAAATAATTCTTCTTCGGAATAACCAACAATTTTACAAACATTTGAATTGACTTTTAACCATTTACCTTCAAGCGAAATTATTGCCATTCCAATTGCTGAATATTCAAATGCATTTTCAAATTTTTCTACACTTTCGCGAGATGTCTCTTCAGCAAGATTTTTCTTTGTTATATCATCCGATAAAATAAAAACTCCTTCGGGAACCGGTTCAAATTTTAATTGATAATATCCTTTACTTCCATTTTGATGAGTAAATTCATTATCCAAAATTTCTGTTACTCTTTCTTCCATACAACGTTTAAGAACTCTAAACATCTCACTGTTTTCAATTCCGGGATAACATTCCATCATTGTTTTACCAAGCAGCTTTTCTTTTGGGAGCTGAGCTTGTTCTAATGCAGTTTTATTAAGTAACAAATACTTGTAATCAAATCCAATTAACTGGCACCCCTCAATCATACTATCTAAAGTTAAACGGTATCTCGCTTCACTTTCTACAAGAAGTTGCCTCTTCTGAAGACTGTAAATAACCCAAACAACAAATCCGGTGAGAAGTATGCTAAACAGGACAAATCCGGCAATCCGAATCATAACCAAAGGCAATTCGGCATATAACTCGCTGCTATCAATTTTCGAAACAAAATACCATGGGGTGCCTTCGATCCTCCCAACATAGGCTACCACATCCACATCTCGGTAATCTTTGCCAACCACGGCCCCTGTTTGTCCGGCTGCTGCTTTTGCTGCCGGAAGCGTGGTTTGCGAAACAGGAATTTTCAGATTCAGGGCAGTATTGGGTTTATGTCGCAGGTTGTTCAAATACATGATACTATCATCATTGACGGAGAAAATAAAAGATTCGGCTGTTTGGCTCGGAACAGGCCAGCTTTCAACCAGAGGATAAAGTGAGTAATTCGGGTTTATCCTGCATATAATGGTAAAAGCCTGGTTACCCTCGTTAATTTCGATAGTCGAAATGAAGGAAATAAATATCTTTTTATTTCCATTATAAATTGCATGAAACAGGTTGGTGGCTATACTTTTCCTTTTTAGAAGTGCTTCATCCATAGCTTTCAATTCAGCATCAGAAAGCTCAATCTGTTGATTGTGCCCCGACGTGAAGTGTACACCTCTCGGGTTAAAAATATATATATCTTTTAGATTATGTTCGGATTTTATTTGTTTTAAAAAATCATTTACTCTGACTTTATCCGCATCTGAAGCAGTATGGATGAAGTTATTCACTGTTTCTATCAAAAACCTGTTGTTAGCGATAAGGGATACATCATTCAGCTCATCCATATACCAATCTTTAATCTGTTTGGTTTTAAGTTTGGCAATGGCAGTAAGTTTCCCTTCCTTTGAATTTCGGATTTGTTCTTTTTCCCGATCATAATACCAATAGCCTCCGATGGAAACAAGAACTGCTACTAATGTAATATAAAAGACTACTTGCCTTTTTCTGTTGAGCTGTAACTTCATTTTGTTTTTCATTGTAGGTAAGCTCCTATATTAATGTTTTATTTTAGCATTGGCTATATCTTTCTTTCCACAATACTGCACATATCCTGCTTGATTGCAATAATTTTTACTATATATTTTATTTATTTACTACTAAATTAATCAATTTCTAAAATTTGACAAAAATATCTGCACTGGTTTTACCCCAAGCCGCTGTCGAGAAGTGGTTCTCGACAGCCCTGGAATATTAAGTTATCTAAAAAGTTCTGAAATAATTCTTTTAATTATAATATTTACCTCTAATTATTGCCGATTTAAGAATATATCCCCCTGTTCTAAAAAAAAATGTTTGATACAACCCCAAACCTTTAACCAAAATATATGACGGTAGGTCGGTAGCACCATAGAATTGTAAACTTTTTTTCTCAAATTTTTCATTAAATATTGTAATGGTATCAATCGACTCGCATTTTACTCGATATGAAATCCAGGGACCTCGACTTACAAATCTGTAACCTTCGTAAAATTTTCCCTTTGGGGCTGCAAGACTGTCAAGCTTAAATTCAGAATTATAAAAAGGATCAAACGTAAAGACATAACACAATGAACTATCTATTCGTTCATAGCTGAAGGAAGTATCCATTTTGGAGCTAAAACGAATCTCACGAAGAACTCTGAAAAGTTTTTTTTGGATTATTG
>JAGUXE010000288.1 GCA_020061995.1 Ignavibacteriales bacterium
GGTCATGAGACAAATCATGTGCTAAGAAAAAAGGGGATATTCAAATATGCCGCCTCTGCAGTTGGTAACCGGACTAAAATTGATAATAGTGTTTACTTTGAATATTTATTAGCTGTTAATTCCACAGATTTAACAACAGAATTTAAGTACTCGCTTAATATTATTGCGACAGTTTTAACATCAAAGATAAAACAATGGCGTACTGCTTCAAGCCAAAAATCCTTAAAAGCTGATATCAATAGAGCACGTGAACTTCAGAAGAGTATCTTACCGCAGCATGAATTCAATTATTATGATTATGAAGTTTATGGTGCTACAATTCCGGCAGAAATCATTGGGGGTGACTTTTTTGATTACCTCGAAATTGGTGAGGACAAAGACAGACTTGGAATTGTTCTTGGTGACGCAGCAAGCAAAGGGATTAGTGCTGCTGCTGAAGCAATGTACATTTCAGGAGCTCTTCGAATGGCGACGACATTTGAAATAAAAATTTCAACAATGATGAAAAGAATGAATCGGCTGGTTAATCTGATTTTTAGCGATGACCGATTCAGCTCACTTTTCTATGGTGAACTTACTCGTGATAAAAACGGTCTTTTTATCTACTCTAATGCCGGGCATAATCCTCCGATATTTCTCAAAGAAGGTACCGATGAGATGCAATTCTTGACACCTACAGGTCCTGTATTAGGTCCTGCACCTAAAGCAGTTTACACAACCGAAAATATAAACTTTCATAAAGGGGATATCCTATTAATTTATTCTGATGGAATCACCGAAGCTGCTGATAGTAATTATGATTTTTTTGGTGAAGAAAAAATCATGGAATTGTTGCTCAAAAATCGTAAGCTAAGTCCTCGGGAAATAGCCTTATCGCTAATAGAGGATGTTATTTTATTTGAAAAAGATGGGCAATATTCTGATGATAAAACTGTTGTAGTAATTAAAAAAAATAAATAATTGGATCGATATATAGTTAAGAAATATCTACAATATAAAGGGTTGAGAAATGTTGGAATCAATTAATCCAACCAATGGTGAATTAATAAAATCTTATGAAGAATATTCACTTGAGCAAGTCAATGAAATAATTGAATTGTCTCATAAAGCTTATTTGAAGCACTCATTAACTAGCTATGAAGTTCGTAAAGAGAAGATGAAAAACGTATCATCGATTCTTCGGAAAGAGAAAGAAGAATTTGCAAAGCTGATGACTCTTGAAATGGGAAAAACTATTTCGCAATCACGTTCTGAAGTGGAAAAATGTGCATGGGTTTGCGACTATTATGCTGATAATGCTGCAGATTTTCTGAAAGATGAATTAGTTGAAACTGATGCCTCTAAAAGTTATGTGACGTATAATTCCATAGGATTGGTACTAGCGGTTATGCCCTGGAATTTTCCTTTTTGGCAAGTATTCAGATTTGCTGCTCCAAATCTTATGGCTGGAAATGGTGGGATACTTAAACATGCATCAAATGTATCGGGTTGTGCTTTAGCGATTGAAAAAATATTTGATGAAGCTGGTTTTGAAAAGAATTTATTTAGGGCAATCCTTGTTTCATCGCGAAAGATGAAACCGGTAATTGAGAATAAGTATATCAAAGCAGTTACTCTTACAGGAAGTACTCCGGCGGGCAAAAGTATAGCATCAACTGCAGGAAACGTATTAAAGAAAACAGTTCTTGAATTAGGCGGTAGTGATCCATATGTAATTTTAAAAGATGCCGATATTGAACAGAGTGTTAAAGCATGTGTCACTGCCAGACTAATAAACGCAGGGCAAAGTTGTATTGCAGGTAAAAGATTCATTGTAGTAAAAGATATTGCTGAAGAATTCTCAAACGAGTTTGTGAAGGAAATGTCATCAAAGAAAATGGGAGATCCATTTGACGAAGCCAATGATCTTGGCCCACAGGCAAAAAATGATTTACGTGATGAACTACATCAACAAGTTGTGAAAAGTGTTGATCTTGGTGCAAAATTACTGTTGGGTGGCGTTATTCCTAAAGGAGATGGTGCTTTTTACCCACCAACTTTGCTCGTAAATGTTAAGAAGGGAATGCCTGCGTTTGATGAAGAATTATTTGGACCGGTTGCACCTGTGATAATTGCTGAGGATGAAGAAGATGCAATTAATATTGCTAATGATACTGTATTTGGATTGGGAGCTGCCGTTTTTTCTAAAGAGACTCAAAGAGCAGAACTTATTGCGAAAAATAGAATAAGAGCTGGCTCATGTTTTGTCAATACATTTGTAAAATCAGATCCCCGTTTACCGTTTGGTGGAATCAATGAATCTGGTTATGGGAGGGAACTTTCTCCTTATGGAATTAAGGAATTTGTAAACATAAAAACAATATTTATCAAATAATTATATCCTTGTCAATTTCGATAGTATTATTGTTTTTAGGTGCTTTTCAGAAGATGAATTTTCTTTCATTCTAAATATAAGTGTTTATAAAAAATCTTCAATCGACATTATTAAGGTTTATTACAATATTGAACAAAATTTTTGCATTAGAAATGGAATAATCATTCTTTATGGTTTTTAACAGATTAGATATCTCAGATGAAAAACTTATTGATCTTTATAAAGCACTACTTTATCCCCGATTAATTGAGGAAAAGATGCTTAACCTCTTGCGTCAGGGGAAAATTACGAAATGGTTTTCCGGCATTGGTCAAGAGGCTATTTCTATTGGGGCTGTTAGTGCTCTCCACCCAGATGAATTTATTCTTCCGCTTATTCGAAATCTTGGAGTATTTACAAAGCGAAATATTCCGCTACAAAAATTATTTTCACAGTTTCAAGGGAAGAAAAATGGTTTTACTAAAGGTCGCGATAGATCTTTCCATTTTGGATCTGTTGAACATTCAATAGTTGGGATGATTTCTCATTTGGGTCCACAACTTGCAGTTGCTGATGGAATTGCCTTATTCCATAAAATAAATAACGAACGTAAAGTTACTTTAGTTTTCAGTGGAGATGGCGGAACGAGTGAGGGAGATTTTCACGAGGGGATCAATTTGGCTGCTGTTTGGAATCTTCCTGTTATATTCATTGTCGAAAATAATGGTTACGGACTGTCAACTCCATCAAATGAACAATTCAAATGTAAATCGATTGCTGATAAGGGTTTAGGTTACGGAATAGAATCAATTTCAATAGATGGAAATAATATTTTAGAAGTATATTCAACTGTTAAGCACTACGCTGAGAGTTTAAGAGAAGATCCACGACCAGTATTGATTGAGGCAAGAACTTTTAGAATGCGTGGACATGAAGAAGCCTCGGGGACAAAGTATGTTCCCAAACAACTTTTTGAAGAGTGGAAAAAGAAAGATCCAATAGTCAATTATGAAAAATTCCTTTTAGATGAAAATCTATTAAAGGATGAAGATTTCCAAAAATTACGAGTTGAAATAAATTCTGAAATCAATAATGCATGGGATGCTTCTGAAGATGAACCGCAAATAATTCCAAATCTTCATGAAGAACTTGAGGATATTTATAAATCCTACAAACAGGAAATTATTTATCCGATTTCTGAAAATAAATGCGAAAAAAGATTTATTAATGCAATTACAGACGCACTCTCTCTCTCGATGGAAAAGTTTCCGGAGCTTATTCTTATGGGACAGGATATTGCTGAGTATGGGGGTGCTTTTAAAGTAACTGATGGATTTGTGAATAAATTCGGAAAATCTAGAGTAAGAAATACTCCGCTATGTGAATCAGCTGTACTGGGTGCGGCGATGGGTTATTCAGTCAAAGGGGGTAAAGCTATTGTTGAGATGCAGTTCGCCGATTTTGTGACAAGCGGGTTTAATCAAATTATAAACAATTTGGCTAAACTTCATTATCGATGGGGACAAAATGTTGATGTGGTGGTAAGGATGCCTACCGGAGGTGGAGTTGGTGCGGGACCATTTCATTCTCAATCTAATGAAGCATGGTTTACTCACACCCCTGGATTAAAAATAGTTTATCCGAGCAATCCATTTGATGCAAAAGGACTTTTACTTGCTTCAATTGAGGATCCAAATCCAGTTCTTTTTTTCGAACATAAGGTTCTATATAGGTCTATGCACGATTTGATTCCTGATGATTATTATACACAAGAAATTGGCAAAGCCCGGCTAGTACATGAAGGAAACAATATAACAATTGTTACATATGGAATGGGAGTTCATTGGGCAGAGGAGGCTATCCGTAGTATTGGTGGCCTTTCTGTTGATCTGATTGATTTGAGAACGCTTCTACCGTGGGAT
The DNA here is from genome assembly GCA_020061995.1 of Ignavibacteriales bacterium. Next base: position 4,276 of record JAGUXE010000288.1, read on the forward strand.
AAGGAAACGGTAGAAAAAAGTGTTAAGAAAACCGGTAAATGTATAATTCTGCATGAAGACTGTTTGACCGGTGGAATTGGTGGAGAAATTGCTGCGTTTGTATCGGAACATTGTTTTGAATTTCTTGATGCACCTGTGATGCGTGAAGGAAGTCTTGATACTCCTGTTCCTTTTTCGGCTGAACTTGAACATCAGTTCCTTCCTAAAGAAAGATTTAAGCATAAATTGAAAAAACTATTGGAATATTAATGCTTAAGATTTCTAAATATTTTTTTATGGTTTCATTTATTATTTCGCTCGTCACATTTTTATCTTTAACAAATAATAAGGTTAAAGATATAGATGAATACAGTTTAGTCAATGTTAGAAATTTAGGACTAAACGACTCAAACTATATATCTGATAATCAATATTTAATAGATGTATTACATTATGATATAGATTTGGACTTAAATCCGGCTTCTAAAATATTGAAAGCAAAAGTTCTTTTAACAGTTCATTTGCTTAGCAAAGACTTGAATTCAATTGACTTGAATTTTTATGATAATCTTAAAATTAACTCACTTGAAGTAAACGGATTTACAACGTCATTTAATCATAGTGGTAAGCTACTCACAATTAATAGAAACACACACTTTTCTGATACAATAAAGATTTTCGTCAGTTATGAAGGAACCCCGAAGAGAGTAGGTTTATCGGGATTTGTTTTTGGTTCTATTAATGACAAATCTCTTGTATATACAATAAACGAACCTGAGTATGCTTCATCATGGTTTCCCTGCAATGATATTCCGGTTGATAAAGCACTGCTTGATATTAAAATTACAAATGATAAAAATAAAATTTCAATTTCAAATGGTAAATTGGTTGAGGTAACTGAAACCGAGTCGAAGAAGAGCTTCTACTATAGAACATTCTATCCTATTTCAACATATCTTATAGCTGTTTATTCATCAGATTATAAATTGCTTACAGATCAATACATATCTGAAAGTCGTGATTCGATGTCACTTTATTATTATGTACTCCCCGGGCAAGAGGAAAAGGCGAAAATTGATTTCGAAGAACATAGCGAAATGTTAAAATTTCTAAGTTCTACATTTGGTGAATACCCTTTCATTAAAGAAAAATATGCAGTTGCGGTTTTTTTGTGGCAGATGGGAGCAATGGAAAACCAAACGATAACGGGAATCGGCTCTAACTTTATAACCGGCAAAAAGTTCTTTAATGATATGCTTCTCCATGAACTCGCACATCATTGGTGGGGAAATTCAGTAGGGTTGAAATCATGGAAAGATATTTGGCTGAATGAAGGATTTGCAACATACTCAGAAGTTCTATATAACGAGTGGAAGTACGGACCTTCAGCAAGAATTAGTGATGTTCATAAAATAAAAAATCATTATCATGGAACATTATATAATCCTGACGAACTTTTCTCTGGATTAGTTTATAATAAAGGTGCTTGGGTTCTTCACATGCTGCGAAAAGAAACGGGTGACTCAATTTTCTTTTCGATATTAAAAACATATTATAATACTTTTAAATACTCATCCGCATCAACTACAGACTTTATTCAAATTGCTGAAGAAGTTTCAAAGAAGAGTCTCACAAAATTTTTTAATCAATGGCTATATTCCGATTTAGGAGAGTTAATAATCGATTATAAATGGAGTTTCAAAAATAATGATGATGAAATTGAGTTAAAATTAGAGATACTCCAGAATAACTCGGCTAATATCTATGAGTTTTCTTCTGATGTTGAGATTCAATTTGATGATAAAAGTAAAAATAAAATTGAAGAAATTTACATTGATAAAAAAGAACAATCATTTATCTTTAGGTTAAAGAATAAACCGGTTAATGTAATACTTGATCCGAATAGCTGGTTACTTGCATCTATCACAGATAAATCAGAAACGAAACAGTAATCGTTGTGAATAAAACTTATTATTTTATATCAGATATCCATCTTGGTTTACAAGAACCTTCAATCGAAAAGAAAAAAGAGAGAAAACTTGTTGAACTCCTTTATCTATTGAGCAAAACTGCCGATGAAATTTTTATAGTAGGCGATTTGTATGATTATTGGTTTGAGTACCGAAGAGTTTATCAAAAAGGATTTTTTAGAACTCTTACTGCACTGCAAGACATTGTAGAAAAGGGAATTACTGTTCACTACCTAATTGGGAATCATGATTTTATGCATCGTGATTTCTTCGAAAAAGAAATTGGTGTAAAACTCTATGAAGATGGAAAATTCTTCAAATTAAATGGGACAAGTTTTTTTATATCTCATGGTGACGGACTTGTTCAAAATGATTTGGGTTATTGGATTTTAAAAAAAATATTTCGTAATAAAACGATTCAGCAAATCTATTCCTTCCTTCACCCGGATATTGGAATTAAAATTGCAAGCGGTACAAGTAAATCCAGCAGAGAATATACTACTGAAAAAGATTATGGTGAAAGTGATGGCTTACTAAAAGCTGCTCAAAAGAAAATTGATGAAGGAGCGGAGTATGTTTTATTCGGGCATCTTCACCAACGCCAGAATATTAGTTATAAAAATGGGCATTATGTGAATCTTGGTTCTTGGTTGGAAAAACCATGTTATGGTGCTTTTGTTGATAATCAATTTAAGATTATAGATTGGGAATAGAATGAGTTCTAATTCAAAAATAAATAAAGCAAAACCAAAGTCTTTTTTCTCTCGTCATTCACGTCTATTAGTTTGGATTGTTGTTATTGTATTCATAACATTTTCTGCATTAATGTATTATGTTATTGATGGTTTACCATCACTCTCGGAATTAGAAAATCCTCGACCGCAACTTGCAAGTAAAGTCTATACTGTTGACGGCGAATTATTGGGGCAATTCTACATAGAAAACCGTATAGAAACTGACTTCGACAGCATCCCTAAGCATTTTATTGAAGCTTTAATTGCAACAGAGGATAGAAAATTTTTTGATCATTGGGGAGTAGATATCGATCGTTTTATAAAGGCGATGTTTAAAAATGTTTTTACTTTTTCGCGAGAAGGAGCAAGCACCTTAACTCAGCAGTTAGCTAAAAATTTATATTCGCTCAAAGGGACAAAAGAAAATACTTTTGATACAGGAGTTAGAAAAATTCGTGAATGGATAACTGCTATTCAAATTGAACGAACTTATACTAAAAAGGAAATTTTAGAACTTTATCTTAATGTATCATTTTTAGGGAAAAGCGCATACGGTATTGAAACCGGAGCAAAAACTTATTTCGATAAAAATGCCAAAGATTTATCCTTAACCGAGTCAGCTCTACTTGTCGCACTTCTAAAATCTCATGTTTTTTACGATCCTGTTAGAAGACCTGAGAATGCTTTAAGAAGAAGGAACCTCGTCTTGTATAATATGATTGAACCTGGCTATTTAACTGAAGATGAGTATCGGAAATTGAAAGATGAACCAATCGTATTAGCAGGTGGAAAAACTATCAAAATGAGTAGCGAAGCTCCACATTTTATGGAATATATTCGTCAACAAATGTCGGCAATGTCAGAACGATATGGTTATGATCTTTATCGTGACGGTTTGAATATTTATACGACTCTGGATTTAAAAATGCAGAGAATAGCAAACAAAGTTGCAGCAGAACATCTTAATGAATATCAACAAATATTTGATAAAAATTGGAATTGGGATAGAAATCAAAAAATAGTAAATGCTTTGGTGGACAAAGCAATAAAGACTTCGCAAGAATATCGTGAAGGAACTCCTTCGGAAAGAGCTTTATTATATGAAAAATATTCTAAAGACAAACGCTTTGTTGATTCAGTAAAAATAATTGAAGGAACAATTCAAACCGGATTTATTGTCTCTGATCCTCATAATGGTGAAATAAGAGCTCTTGTAGGTGGTGCTAACCAGGAGTTTTTTTATGGGCTAAATCATGTTACACAAATTAAACGTCAACCTGGTTCCTCATTCAAACCCATTATTTATGCAATGGCTGTTGATAACGGGTTTTTCCCGGCGTTTGCTTTATTAAACCAAAAATTTGATCATAATGGTTGGTCACCATCGAATGCCGATGCTGAATATGGCGGATTCATGACTTTGCGTGAAGCACTTGCAAAATCAGTCAACGTAATAGCGGGCAGACTTACAATTGGTGAGTATGCTCCGCCGAATCAGGTAATAAAGCTTGCGAGAAAAATGGGAATCACAGCTGAGATTCCTCCATATCCATCAATTGCATTAGGTACTGCAGAAATTTCTCCCTTAGAAATGAATTCTGCTTTTGGAGTATTTGCAAATGGTGGTATTTATGTCAGTCCTATTTCTATTTTGAGAATTGAAGATAAGAATGGAATGACAATAGAGGATTTCAAACCCGAGTTTAGGGAAGCAATGTCCCAGCAAACTGCCGGAATTATTGCCAACATGATGCAGGATGTTCTTAACTATGGAACCGGGGGAGGAGTGAGGCGTTATTTCCATCGACCTGCCGCAGGTAAAACCGGTACAACTCAAGACTTTGCCGATGCATGGTTTATTGGTTATACTCCTCAATTAGTAGGTTGTGTTTGGGTAGGTTTTGATGATAGAAGAGTTAAGTTCAACGGTTGGTATGGACAAGGAGCAAAAGCAGCAATGCCAATCTGGGCTAAGTTTATGGCAGAATATTATAAGGAATTTAATCCACCGTTAGAATACTTTAAACTTCCTGAAGGAGTTGAATCAAGACAGTTTTGTAAAGAATCTATTAATAATGGTGAAATGAGATTGGCTACAGAAAATTGTCCTTTAAAGGTTTCTGATATTGTGAATATTAAGAATTTGCCGGTCTCATGTATAATTCATGGCGGTGGTAGAACAATTCGAACCGATAGAGGAAGCGGTTGGTAGCTTTAAAATTGGTTTCAGGACATAATAATTTTAGTTAATTTTGAATAAGAATTAATGCCCGGATGGCGGAATTGGTAGACGCGCTAGTTTCAGGAGCTAGTTCGCTTTTGCGGATGGGGGTTCGAGTCCCCCTTCGGGCACACAAAGATGGCAGAAAAATTTAATATATCTATAGCTTATAAAAAAGCTCTTAAATTTGCAAAATCGCATTATGAAAATTTCCCGGTTGTATCTTTTTTAATTCCAAAAGAATTAAGGAAAGATATAGCTATAATCTATTGGTTCGCGAGAACGGCTGATGATTTTGCAGATGAGGGTGAATATATTTCTGAAGAGCGAATTACTCTTTTAGAAAGATTTGAATTACGGTTTCTGGATACAATTAATCAAAAATTTGAATCTGATTATGATGCTGCACTCTATAATACAATTGTAACTCATCGACTTGATATTAAGTTATTTCTTGATTTAATCTCAGCTTTTATTCAAGATATAAAAGTTATGCGATACAAAACAGAAGACGATTTACTGGATTATTGTAATCGTTCAGCTAATCCAATTGGTAGATTGTTGTTGCAACTTTTTAATGTACGGGAAAAAGAGGCAATAAATTATTCAGACAAAATTTGCACCGCTTTACAATTGACAAATTTTTATCAGGATATATCAATTGACAATCAAAAGGGAAGAATTTATATTCCGACAGATGAATTGAATAAATTTCATGTTGAAGAAAAGGATATTCGAAATTCAACTTTTAGTGCAGAGTTTAAAAATCTTATGCAATTTACGATTGAGAGAGCTGAAGAATATTTCAGAGAAGGCTATAAGTTAATTCCATTTCTTTCGGGATTATTTAAGTATGAAATTCTCCTTACAATAAAAGGGGGTGAGATGATTCTAAGCAAAATTAAAAAGAGGAATTACAACGTATTATCTAGTCGCCCGATAATAACAAAAAAAGATATAATATCAATTTTAATGAATGTTTTAATAAATGAACTCCGATTCAGCAAAAGAAATATCTAAAAAAAGTAAAAGCAGTTTTTATTATGCTTTTAGTTTGCTTCCGGCTCATAAGCGGGATGCTATGAATACTGTCTATGCTTTTTGCAGAAAAACGGATGATATTGTTGATGAAGGAACTGATTCGACCGACTATAAATTTCAACAGCTAGTTAAATGGCGCTTGGAGTTAGAGCGGGCATTTAATAATGAATCGGAATTTTCTTTATTGAATAAAACTGCTACAACCATAAGTCAATTCAAAATTCCAATAGATCATTTTTTTGAGTTGATAAAAGGAATGGAGATGGATCTTCAAAAAAATCGTTATGAATCTTTTGAAGAATTAAAAACTTACTGTTACCGTGTTGCATCTACAGTCGGATTAATGTGTATTGAAATATTCGGATACAGACACGATTCCGCAAAACTTTTCGCCGAGAATTTAGGAATCGCACTCCAGTTAACTAATATTATCCGTGATGTTGCTAAAGATGCAAAAAATAATCGTATTTACATCCCACTTGAGGATATGAGGAAATTTCATTATACAGAAGAAGATCTTCTTTCATCAAAATATAATCTTCACTTTATCAATCTGATGGAATTTCAAGCAGAACGGGCGAAAAAGTATTTTGATTCTGCAACAGCAATGTTAAATCTTGATGATAAAGCTTCGATGTTTGCTGCGCGTGCTATGCAGCATATTTATTATCGTATCCTTGAACGAATTATTCAGGCGAAATATGATGTTTTCAACAAAGATATTTCAATATCCAAAATTGAGAAAGTCGGAATATCCCTCGGTGTTTGGGCAAAATATAATTTAGTTTATTGATGAAAAAATGCCTCATTGTCGGTGGTGGATTTTCAGGTTTAGCTGCCGCTGTTTACTTATCAAATAATAATTATCAGGTCGAATTAATTGAATCCTCACCCAAACTCGGAGGAAGAGCTTACTCATTTACCGATAAAAATACTAATTCAATTTTGGATAATGGACAGCACATATTAATGGGGTGTTATAAAGAAACTCTGAGATTTTTAAATCTTATCAACTCAAAAGATTCTCTTAATTATCAAAAAAGTATGGAAGTTAACTTTCTCGATAATGAAGGAAAACTTCATCAATTAAAAACACCTCGCTATTTCTATCCATTCAATCTTTTAATTGCAATTCTAGACTATAAAGCCCTCCCGGTTAAGGATAGATATACAATAATTAAATTTTGTATAAAATTATTTCTAACCAATCCAGAGAGAATTGGTGAAAGTAGTGTGACCAAGTGGCTTGAAAATGAAGGGCAGCACAATCTTATTCGTAAATCTTTATGGGAGATAATGGCTGTTGGCGCTTTGAATTGTAACATGGATGACGCTTCACCAAAAATATTTGGAAAGATATTAAAGCAAATATTTTTTACAGGAAATCATTCTGCTACTATAATCATTCCGGCAATAGGACTTAGTCAGGTTTATTGTGATGACGCGGTAAATTTTATTAAAAACAAAGCAGGAAGTGTTTCAACCTCAGAAACAGTACAAAGAGTTATAGTTGAATCTGATCGCGTTAAGTCAGTAATTACGAATAAGCGAGAGATTGATAATTTTGATTTTGTACTTTTTACTATTCCACCATTTGCAATAACTCGTATTGAAGGTGTCCCTAATGCTATAACAGAAATTGCTAAGCGATTTAAATATTCATCAATACTAACTTTTCATATTTGGATAAAAAACTTTAAGATGGTTAAACCATTTTATGGCTTAATTGATTCACGTTTACATTGGGTCTTTGATCATGGTAATTATGTAACAACAGTTATAAGTGATGCAAATAACCTTATCAATAAAGGGGAGCAAGAACTTTTCGAAATAGTTAAATCAGAATTGAAGAAATATTTGAATATCTCCGATGAAAATATTATTGATTATAAAATATTAAAAGATAAAAGATCGACGTTCATCCCATCACCTGAAATCATCAACATACGACCCGATTCAAAAACAGTTTTGAAAAATCTTTTCCTTGCAGGAGATTGGATCAATACCAAACTACCATCTACAATTGAGGGAGCAGTCGTAAGTGCTCGAGTTGCAACCGAAGCAATTATGAGTTCAGATAATAATTAATGTGCATCAAGCCAATTATCTCCGATACCCGTCTCTGCAACAACCGGAACATTAAGTGGAAATGCGTTTTCCATTAACTCTTTAATCATTGGCTGTACGTCAGACAATTCATCTTTCGGGACGTCAAAAACTAGTTCATCGTGTACTTGCAAAATCATTTTAGTTTTTAATTTAGATTTATTCAGTTCACGGTAAATATTTATCATCGCCAATTTTATCATGTCTGCTGCAGTTCCTTGAATCGGCATATTAATAGCAGCACGTTCTTCAAATTGTTTCACAACAAAATTACTATTGTTTATGTTTCTTAAATATCTTCTTCTCCCGGTCAAAGTTTCAGCGTAACCTTTTTCACGGGCAGATACAATTGTACCATCCATGAAAGCTTTAACATTTTTAAAAGTGCGAAAATAGTTATCAATTATTTCCTTTGCATGAGTTTGAGGAATTCCCAATCGGGTTTTCAATCCGAAAGCACCGATACCATATAAGATTCCAAAATTTACTTCTTTAGCTTTGCGTCTCATGTCAGTTGTAACATCTTCAGGCAATACACCAAAAACAAGTGAAGCAGTTGCTCTATGGATATCTTCCTTGTTGATAAAGGCCTTGGTTAATGCTTCGTCATTGCACATACTTGCCATAATTCTTAGTTCAATTTGACTATAGTCTGCACTTAATATTAAATGGTTTGAGTCAGTGGCAATAAATGCCTTTCTAATTTCTTTACCAAGCTCAGTGCGAATCGGAATGTTTTGCAAATTAGGATTATTACTGGAAAGTCTTCCTGTTGAAGCTATCGTTTGGTTGTATGAAGTGTGTACTCTGCCTGTAAGCGGATGAATTAACGCCGGAAGTGCATCTGCATAAGTTGATTTTAATTTTGTTACCTGACGATAATCAAGAATTGCATCGATGATCGGGTGTTCCCCTTTCAAACCTTCCAACGCACGAGCATCTGTTGAGAATCCTGTTTTTGTCTTCTTGCCGGTCTTCAATCCAAGTTTATCATACAAGATTTTTTGCATTTGATTTGGGGAATTGATATTAAAAGTCTCCCCAGAATGACTATAAATATTTCGGGCATATTCATCCATCAATGATTCTAAATCTTTACTAAGTGCATTGAGCATTTTTTTATCGACTCGTATTCCTGTTCGTTCCATATCTTCCAATACTTCAATAAGCGGAAACTCAATATTGAATGTTACATTATGAAGATTATCGGTTTCAATTTGCTGCGAAAGTTTTTCATATAAACGAAAAGTTATATCGGCATCTTCGCAAGAATAATCGGAGAGGGAATTTACATTAGCTTCAAAAATTATTTCCGGATTTTTCTTTAATCCTATCAGGTCGCTCAATGGGATTGGTTTGTAGTTAAGATATTTCTCCGATAGATCATCCATACCGTGGCGCTGGTCTGGATCTATGATATAACTTGCCACCATAGTATCAAAGTAAAAATTTTTTACTTCAATACCGATACTTCTTAAAACTGCAATGTCAAATTTTCCATTCTGACAGACTTTTTTAATTTTATCATTTTCAAAAACTGGTTTAAATAAGTTTATGAAATCTTTAATGGGAAGTCTGCCGGAAACATCTTCAGCAAAAAAATCTTTTTTAGTCTTTTGTGGATCAATAGCTATGAAATAGGCTTCACCTGATTTAACTGCAAACGATACTCCTGCAAGATTGAGAGTGAAATGGTCAAGGGAATCAGTTTCTGTGTCAAAAACAAAAAGATCAACTTTAACGAGCTTATCGACTAATGCTTTTGCGTTTTCGATATCAACGATAGGCGTATACTCAACTTTTGAACTATCAAATTTACTTATCTCCTCTGAAGATTTCATCACAACTGATATGGTTTCATCTTCTTTCAAAGCATTTTGAACCCTATTAAATAATGACTTAAACTCTAATTCCGTAAAAATAGATTGGAGTAAATCAAAATTGGGTCTCCTTCTTTTTGTAGATTGTATATCAATCTCAAGTGGAACAGTTTTAAGAATTGTCGCTAACTCCTTTGAAAGGAATGCATCGTTGCGAGAGGTTTCTAATTTTGTTTTTGTTGATTTCGAATCAATCTCATCGATATTCCGATAAATGTTTTCAATCGCTCCATATTTTTGAATTAAAGGAACAGCTGATTTTGGTCCTATTCCTTTGACTCCGGGGATCGCATCGGAAGAATCCCCAATGAGGGCTAAATAATCAATCATTAATGGTGGATCAAACCCAAATTCTTGTAAAACTTTTTCTTTATCGATTAAATTTAATTCATCACCGCTTTTACCGGGTTTTATTAATTTTACATTGTCAGTAATTAACTGAATATAATCTTTATCCGGGGTGATCATTAGAGTCTCAATATCCATTCCATCCGCGAGTACAGATGCCGTTCCGATTATATCATCTGCTTCATAACCCGGGAGCATAAAAAGAGGAATGTTAAAGGCATTTACAATTTCATAAATTCTTTTTATTTGTGGAATCATATCTTCAGGCATTTCAGCACGATTAGATTTGTACTTGTCATATCGTTCATGTCGAAAAGTTTTCTCTTTTGAATCTGATGCAACCGCTATGTAATCAGGTTTTATATCTTCAATTATTTTTACTAATTGAGTAACGAAACCATAAACCGCAGAGGTTGGCTCACCGTTTTTTGTTATTAATGGTCTTGATGAGAATGCGAAATATGCTTTATAAGCAAGTGCCATCGCATCAATTAATACTAGTTTTTTCTTTTGCATAAATCTTCTTTTATTGGATTAATTAAGTGCAAATTAAAGATATGTGGTTTAATATCAAAAATTGCCTGAACTCCCTACAAAAGTAGACTAAGCAATGTTAATCTCTTCCTTTTATACCAATTATGTTTGGTTAAGTAAACCTGATTTGTTAATTTTTGCAACAGACTTGAATTATCATTAACCGAAAAAATTGATGAAATTAAAACTACCTAAACTTCACAATCAAATATTGATTGCTCTTATTGCCGGAACAATATTTGGCTCTATTTTTCACGTAAATCCAAATTTATTAAATATCCAATATGGGGATTCAAAGTATTCTGAAATAAAAGATTGGGAAACAATTTTATTAATTTCAGAATCAGAATTATCAACCGATACCTCTTCTTATAAAAAAAACAGTCAACTTGAAATTATTGCGCAATCCAAAAAAATCTTAAAAGAGAAAAGAAAACTCAAAATAGTTTCCATAAACGGAATGGTAGATGAAATTCAATATCCCGAAAAAGAATTATCAATAGTTAAAAAAATTTCAAAAGAGAAGACAATTGCAACTAGTATAAAATGGATTGGCGATATTTTTATTCGACTCTTAAATATGATTGCAATCCCGTTAGTACTTGCCTCACTCATTGTGGGAGCAGCAAGTCTTGGGGATATTAAAAAGTTTGCAAGGATCGGTGGTAAAACAATAATCTTTTATATTTCAACAACAGCATTTGCTATTGCAATTGGACTGTTATTAGCGAATATAATCCAGCCCGGTAATAAAATGCCGTCAGGTACAAAAGACCGATTAATGTCAGTTTATCAGGAGGATATTCAGGAGAAAGTTGAAACACAGTTTGATTTCGAAATTACTAAAGAGATTGTAAATATTATTCCTAAAAACCCATTCGATGCATTAGCAAATAGTAATATGCTGCAAATCGTATTTTTTGCAGTAGCTGTTGGGATTGTACTTACAGTAATTAATCGTCAAAAAGCTGAGCCGGTAATTAGTTTTTTTGAGGGTTTAAGTGAAGTGATGATCAAACTTGTAGATTACGTTATGATTATCGCACCGATAGGAGTTTTTGCATTAATTGCGGCGACTATTGGAGAGTTTGGTTTTGAAATTCTTGGAACATTAATCTGGTATTCATTTGCCGTTATTTTAGGATTGTTGTTACATACAATTGGTGTTTATGGCTTTTTGATAAAAGTATTTGTAAAAGTAAGTCCAATGCAATTCTTCAAATCAATCAGAAGAGCACAAACCATAGGATTTAGTACAAGTTCGAGTGCTGCCACATTACCTGTAACCATGGAAGTATGTCAGGAAAACCTTGGGATTTCCAAATCTATCACGAGCTTTGTGCTTCCCCTCGGAGCAACAATTAATATGGACGGAACCGCACTATATCAAGGAGTTGCTGCTGTTTTTATTGCACAAGTTTTTGGGTTTGAATTAAATCTAACTCAACAACTTACAATTGTTTTTACAGCAGTACTGGCTTCAATAGGAACTGCTCCGGTCCCGGGAGTTGGCATTATTATGTTAATAATAATTCTGCGTTCAGTTGGAATTCCACAAGAAGGGATTGCCCTTATTTTGGGTGTCGACAGAATTTTAGATATGTGTCGAACTGTTGTTAATATTACAGGAGATACTGTTGTAGCAGCAGTTATTGCGACCTCAGAAAAGGAAAAACTTGAGATTAATTCTTCCGTAGTTTAATTAAATAATTTTTGTTAAAACATTAAACCGTTATTGGAGTTTATTATGGCTGAAAAAAAAGAAAGAGAACAATGGGGGAGTAGAATCGGGCTGATTTTAGCAGTTGCCGGAAATGCAGTTGGACTTGGAAACTTTCTACGCTTTCCTGTTCAAGCTGCACAAAATGGCGGCGGTGCATTCATGATTCCTTATTTTATCTTTTTTCTTATTCTTGGAATTCCATTAATGTGGATTGAATGGGGGATTGGAAGACATGGCGGTAAATTCGGGCATGGGAGTGCCCCCGGAATGTTTGAAAGATTATGGAAAAATCCTGCTGCAAAATATTTTGGAACACTTGGACTTTTTATCTCATTAGTGATAATGATTTACTACACATATATTGAATCGTGGACACTCGGATTCAGTTTTTTTTCAATAACAAAAATGTATTTCGGTGAAAACTCTTTCGATTCAATGAGAGAATTTCTTTATAGCTATCAGGGTAGAACAATAGGGGAATTCTCCTCAATTCTAACTTCTTATCTTTTTCTTCTCGTTACATTTGTAATAAATTTTTGGGTATTATTTAAAGGAATATCAAAGGGCATAGAGAAACTTGCAAAAATTGCGATGCCTTTACTTTTTCTCTTTGCACTTATTTTGGCAATAAGAGTATTAATTCTCGGTACGCCCGATCCAACTCAACCTGAGAACTCAGTAATGAATGGATTTGCTTTTATATGGAACCCAAATTTTGCACTCCTGGCAAATCCATCCGTTTGGTTAGCAGCAGCAGGACAAATATTTTTTACATTATCTGTCGGGATGGGTACAATTCATGCTTACGCAAGCTATTTAAAACCAAAAGATGATATTGCCCTTTCAGCTTTAACAACATCTGCTACAAATGAATTTGCTGAAGTGGTTTTGGGTGGTTCTATTGCTATTCCTGCCGCAGTAGCTTTTTTCGGTGTTACGGTTACTACTCAAATTGCAATGGGGGGTGCATTTGATTTAGGTTTTGTATCAATGCCATTAATATTTAGACAAATTCCTTTTGGTGAATTCTTTGGATTCATCTGGTTTTTACTTTTATTTTTTGCAGGGATAACTTCTTCAGTTGCGATGGGACAACCAGTGATTGCTTTCCTCGAAGATGAGCTGGGAATGTCAAGAAAAAAAGCGGTTGCATTATTAGCAATAGTAGTTTTTGTGGCAGTTCAATTTGTCGTGTTCTTTTTGAAATACGGATTTCTTGACGAAATGGATTACTGGGCTGGTACTTTCGGTTTAGTTGTGTTTGCGTTTTTAGAAACAGTATTATTTATGTGGGTGTTTGATAGTGAAAAAGCATGGGAGGAAATGAATTCCGGTGGTGATATAAAAATTCCTCGCATCTTTTATTACATAATGAAGTTTGTTACTCCGTTAGTATTAATTACCATTATGGGGTGGTGGTTTGTGAATGATGCGATTCCAATTCTATTATTAACAAATGCAAAACCGGAAAATATTCCCTACATATGGGGAGCAAGAGGGCTAATGGTTTTGATTTGTCTAGGCTTATTCTTTTTAGTTCGAACTGCATGGAAACAAAAAGAAATTGAGCAAATTGGTTAATTAAGTTTTGATGTAAACTAAAAAGAGACGAATGAATTCGTCTCTTTTAGTTTTAAACAGAAAAATTTGTTTGTTCTGTTAATTGTTCCCTTGTAGTCTATTTAACTCATCTCTTAACTTAGCTGCGCGTTCGTATTCTTCGGCTTCAATTGCTTCTCTTAATTGATTCTGAATTGCGGCTAACTTAGCTTCTCGTGTTTTTAGAGGTTCAGGATTTTTTCGTATTTCCTCAATCGGCTTATCATCAATAGTCTCTAGTTCATTTATAGGAGTAAACCCTGCTTGGTCGAGAATAGATTCAGCTACATAAATTGGAACCTGTGCTCGAAGAGCGACTGCAATTGCATCGCTAGGACGTGAATCAATTTCATTGGTTAAAGAAGAAATGTCTAAAACAATTTTTGCATGATATGTATTATCTATTAAGTCAGTAATTTCAACATGCAAAATTGTTGCCCCTAAATTTTCAATCAGATTTTTTATAAGATCATGAGTTAGAGGACGAGGTGGTTTCATCCCTTCAAGCTCCATGGCTATTGCTTGTGCCTCAAACTGTCCTATTAGTATTGGAATACGGCGTTGTCCAAATACCTCTTTCAGCAGAAGTGCATGAACACCCCCTGCAGAAGGGTTTGCTGAGAGTCCTAAAATTTCGCATTCAACTTTTTGCAATGAGGGAACTCCTTATCCTTTAATCTTTTTAATCTCTTCAGTTAAAATGGGCAGCACTTCAAAAAGATCACCGGCTATACCATAATCGGCGATTGAAAAAATTGGTGCATCCTTATCTTTATTAATAGCGACAATAAATTTTGATGAAGACATTCCGGCCAAATGTTGAATCGCCCCTGAAATGCCACAAGCGATATAAAGAGTTGGTGAAACAGTTTTTCCGGTTTGACCAACTTGTTCTCTATGAGGTCTCCAGCCAGCGTCGACAACAGCACGGGATGCTCCCACAGCGGCATTTAATGCTCCTGCAAGATTTTCAATTAGTTCAAAATGTTCCGGACCTTTTAATCCTCTTCCACCGGAAACAATTATATCAGCTTCTGCTACATCAATTTTACCTTCTGATTTTTTTAACTCAACAACTTTACATGTGAGATCCGGATCGGAAACTTCAATTGTTGTGATTTCAATTTCTGCAACTTCATTTTCGACAGCTTTAAACACGTTTGGTCGAAGAGAAACAACCTTAATACCAGTTGAAATTGTAACCGATTCAAGAGCTTTGCCTGCGTAAATAGGGCGTAAGATATTGAGATTGCCGCTTTCTGTTCCAAGCGCAATTACATCAACAACAAGTCCGGCTTGTAATTGAACTGAGACAATTGGTGCAAGATCTTTTCCGAGTGCAGTATTCGACAATAAAAGAAAATCTGCCTTAATATTTTTAACTGCATCTGTTAAAATCTTTGCATATGCTGATGATGAATAGTATTGAAGTGAGTTGTTCTTATAAACTGTAACTTTTGTTAAACCGTACTTTTTTAATGAATCAATATTCCGTATCGAATCACCGATAATTACACCTTGAACCTCAGCTCCTAATGCCGGAGCTATTTCAAGAGCCTTTGTAACCGCTTCAAACGATGCTTTTTTTATTAAACCTTCGCGTTGTTCAAGATAAACTAAAATTAAATTTGACATATTTACTCCTTAAATTACTTTCGCTTCTTCTTTTAATAATCGGACTAATTCCGGAACGGCTGAAGAATCTGTTCCAATAATTCTTCCTGGATTTTTTGGCTCAGGACTTTTCAAATTTACCAATTCTATAGTATTTGCATCAGGTGTAAAATTCTTTTCTGCAATTACTTTTTTCTTAGCTGCCATTATTCCTTTTAGAGAAGCATAGCGAGGTTCATTTAATCCTTTTTGAGTTGTGATTACTGCGGGGAGTGTCGTTTGAACTACTTCACGTCCTCCTTCAATCTCCCGTTCAGCTTTTATTTCATTTCCATTAATATCGAATGTTACACAAACAGTTATAACTGAATAATTTAACAACGCGGCAGTTAATGAACCAACAATTCCATTATCATAGTCTACAGATTGTTTCCCCATGAAAACTAATTCAGCACCTATATTTTTAATTTCATCTGCAAGTGCTTTAGCCACTGCAAAAGAATCAAGATAAGAATCACTTTTTAAATGAATACCTTCATCAATGCCCATTGCAAGAGCTTTTCTAATGGTCTCTTTGTTAGCATCGGGACCAACGCTTAGTACAATGACTTCTCCACCGACTTTTTCTTTTGTCTTCAGTGCTTCCTCTATTGCGAACTCGTCATAAGGGTTTAGAATAAAAGAAACATTAGCCGGATCAATATTCCGGGCATCACTTGCAATTTTTATTTTTGTTGCCGTATCGGGAACATGACTGACGCAAACCGCAATTTTCATTTTTCCTCCGTAATTGATTATATTATTTTATGAAAAATACTCACACTTCTTAAGATAATCAAAACAATTATAATTGATTTAAAATGAATAAATTAAATTTATCGACAGTGCCCAACTTAAGTTCAACTAATTTTAATTTACGTCAACTTGTAAAAGCAGATGCTAACGAAATATTTATTCTTCGTTCTGATGAAAGAGTTTTAGAATTTCTAGATATTAAAAAAGCTGAAACAATTGAAGATGCACATAACTTTATCGACAAAATTTTGAATAAGAATATTGATAGTGATTGGATTTATTGGGGAATATCAAAGAAGGTTAATTCAAAGTTAATAGGTACGATTTGTTTATGGAATTTTTCTGAGGATAAATCGATAGCTGATATTGGATTTGCTTTATTACCGGAATCTCAAGGTAAAGGAGTAATGCAAGAAGTGCTTCCGATAGTCATCGAATTTGGGTTTAATGAAATAAATCTTAGTTGTGTGAAAGGTGAAGCTTCTTCTAAAAATATTAAATCAATAAAACTCATGGAAAAATTTGGTTTTGAATTTGAAAAAGAGGTTGACAATATGGTACTATATACTTTGTCAGCAAAAAATAAGCGCCAAAAGTATTAACTCATTAAAATAATTTCGTCAACTATACAAACAATCCAACCGATTAGATATAAAATTCCCTACTAAAATTATTTTCATTGAAATCGATTACTTATTCAACTAAATTGTATGTCATGGAAAAATATTCTTTTGCTAAAATGAATGGTGCCGGGAACGATTTTGTTCTCTTTGATCTTGATGAAAATCATGAGTTGTCAATTACACCAGAATTCATCAGAAAGATTTGTAGTCGTCAATTCGGGATTGGTGCTGATGGAGTAATTACTGTTCGTGATGATGATGGTTATGACTTTGTGATGGAGTATTATAATTCTGATGGTTCACTTGGTTCTTTGTGCGGCAATGGTGCAAGATGCGCAATTAAATTTGCATCGATTAGAGGAAAATTTATAGGTGATGAAACTAAATTTTTATGCAATAATCTGGTTTATGATGGAAAGTTAGTTAACAGCAATAGTGTGAAGTTTAATTTAAAAGCACCGAAAAATCAGAAGTATAAATTTAAAATAAAAGCAATCGGACAATTGATAACCTCTTCTTATATTGATACCGGTTCTCCTCATGTAGTAATCTGTGTGAATGACATTTTGAATGATGTCAAAAATCCTGGTTCTAATTTTAAATCTTTAGATGAATTAGATCTGATAAATATAGGAAGAGAGATACGCTACTCTCCCGATTTTGCTCCTTCGGGAGTAAATGTGAATTTTATCCAGATTGAAAATGGTACAATTTACATTCGTACTTATGAAAGAGGAGTTGAAAATGAAACTCTCGCCTGCGGTACTGGTTCTGTGGCAGCTGCTTTAGTAGCCAATAAATTATTTGGAGTGGAATCTCCTTCGAGGGTGGTTACAGTGACGGGAAAAAATTTACTTGTTGAGTTTAAGGTAATTAATAATGAATATAGTGAAGTTTCACTAACGGGTCCTGCTGAAATAAATTTCACTGGTAAAATAGATTTTAATTTTTATAAATAAATATAGTCGGAGATGAAATGGGCAAAGTGATCTTTTCAGTTCAATATGAAATTGATGCTTCTAATAGAGAAGAATATTTAAATGCAATAAAGGAGCTTCGGACTTTTTTGAAAGTTGATGGATTGCAAAGTTATTCAGTTTATGAGGTAAAAGGTAAAGCTAATCATTTTGAAGAAGTTTATCTCTTCTCCTCACATGAAGCTTATGATAATTATGATGATAGTGAAAATGAACGAATGTCAATCTTAATTTCCAAAATAGAAGATTTGAAAGTTTCAGGAACAACTAAGTATAGCACTCTTAATGAGTTAGTATTCGAATAAAAAATTTCAAGAGAGTATATTGATTATTTTAACAGTATACTCTCTTTTATTGCGCTTTGCATTTCTTAAGTGTAATTTCCCTCCCGTTAAATCTAAATTCTATTCATCTATACAAAAATTATGAATAAAACAGTTCATCGTATTTATGTGGGAAGTTTTGTGGCTGCCGGGCTTGCAGCATTGATTCTTCTAATATATTACGGATATGATTACTATTCGTTATCTCTTGAAGAACGCCCTTTTGCTGATAATCATAACAGTCTCAAACCAAGTGGGTACATTGGGCATGGATTGGGAATAATAGGCACATTAATGATGATTATTGGTGTTTCAACGTATATGATTCGAAAAAGAGTAAGGACTCTGTTTTCGTTCGGTTATCTAAAGCATTGGCTTGAGTTCCATATTTTTTTATGTACAGTTGGACCACTCTTTGTGTTGTTTCATACGGCATTTAAGTTTGGCGGAATTGTATCCATAAGTTTTTGGAGTATGGTAGCGGTCGTCTTTAGTGGAGTGATAGGTCGTTTTATTTATCTTCAGATTCCCCGAACAATTGAAGGAAATGAAATTAATCTTAACGAACTTTATGATGAATTAGCAATTGAGTCGCAAAATAAAATTATTCGGGATAATAGGATTCAGCATCAGATTGAATTATTTATCGCTTCCGGAAAATTTATAGGAATTACTATTACAAATAGTCTGTTCTTGATAGTTAAAGACCGGTTTAAAGTGATAAAATTTTTAGGAGAAATAAAGCGTGAGTTATCTAAAGATACTAGTCTGAGTAAACATGAAATTAAACAATCAGTTGATGCAATTAAAAAGAGAATAATTCTTGGTCGCAGAATAGAATTACTCAAATTGATGCAACGGTTATTTAGATATTGGCATATTCTTCATTTACCTTTTGCAATCTCTATGTTTGTTATTATGTTAATCCACGTAGGAGTTACTATTCTTTTTGGTTATAAATGGATTTTTTAGGAGGAAGAAATGAAATTTAGATTTTCAACAAAAATTTTTTATCCGGCTTTTTTCTTGATTCTTTTGGTTGGTGTAGTACTTGTTACTCAATTTGAGAAGGAGAAAACAAAAACTCCTCTTAGTTCTGTACAGGATAAGCAGATGCCTATGGATGATGTACATAAAAACATGGGGAATGCAGATGCTCCAACAAGAGCCAATGTAAATGAAAATTTTCGAAAACAGTTGGAAAACTTAAAGCAGAAGATCGAAGTGAATCCGAAAGATACATTAGCTTTGAGGGAATATGCGGATCTTCTAAATGAAGGTCATAAACCACTTGAGGCTATCCAATATTATGAAAAAATATTAAGTTTTAATCCAAAAAGAACGGATGTTTTGTTCAATCTTTCAATTATCTATTTCAATAATAAAGACTTGAACAAAGCTGAGGAATTTACAAACAGGATTTTATCATTCGATAAAAATAATGATCAGGCACACTACAATATTGGTGCAATTTCGGCAGCAAAAGGAGATAGAGAGAAAGCAAGAACAATATGGGAAGATTTGATTAAAAAATATCCCGGTAGTCCAACTGCAATACTTGCCGCTTCTTCATTAGAACGTTTATAGCAGATAAAGATGGAAGTACTAATTGAAAATATTGCAGCCTATGCAATAGTAGCAATAATTCTCTTCATTGTCTTTTTCTATTATCTAAAAAAGACCAAAGAACGTACATCCATAACTGATGCTAAAATTATGAGAGCTAAGGAAAGTGGATTATATGAACCTATTTCACTTCACCCGGTTGTTGATGTAAATTCATGTATTGGAAGCGGTGCATGTATTGAAGCTTGTCCGGAGAAAGATATATTAGGCTGGCGAAACGGTAAAGCAGCTGTTATAAATGCTTCGAGATGTGTTGGACATGGTGCTTGTTTTCATGCATGTCCGGTTCAAGCCATCACGCTCTGTATAGGAACTGAAAAAAGAGGAGTTGATCTACCACATGTAAGTCAAGAATTTGAGACTAATGTTCCAATGCTTTTTATCGCAGGAGAAATGGGAGGGATGGGATTAATAAAAAACGCTGTAGAACAGGGAAAACAAGCTGTAGATAATATTACAAAAAAACTTCCCAAATCAAGAATTGCAGACCTTGATTTATTGATTATAGGTGCCGGTCCTGCAGGCATTTCAGGTTCTCTCACTGCTAAAAAAAATAATTTAAAATTTAAAACCATTGAACAGGAAAGTTTAGGGGGAACGGTTTATAATTTCCCGAGAGCCAAAATAGTTATGACTTCTCCAATGGAGCTTCCTTTGCACGGAAAAGTTAAATTGACTGAAACTTCCAAATCTGAACTTATTACTTTGTGGAAATCAGTTCTAGCACAGAATGCAATCGAAATAAACGACTCTGAAAAAGTAGTTTCCATTTCTAAAGTGAAAGAGATTTTCACTGTAAATACTGATAAAGGGAATTATTCTTCATCAGCTGTTCTAATGGCAATCGGCAGACGAGGTTCCCCACGGAAACTTGGAGTAAAAGGAGAAGAGAAGGAAAAAGTTTATTACCGCCTTTTGGAACCTGAACTTATTAATAATAAAAAAATTGTTGTTGTTGGAGGGGGTGATTCTGCAATCGAATCGGCTCTTCTGCTTGCCGATGAAAAAAATGATGTGACTCTTTCATATCGCTCTACTGCTTTTGCCAGATTGAAACCTAAAAATAATGAACGTATTAGCGAAGCCACTATTAGTGGAAGGATAAAAGTCTATTTAAATACAAATATTATAGAGATCGAAGATAATTCAGTGGTACTTGAATTTAATGAGTCAAAGGAGAAATTAACTATTGAAAATGATCTCGTCTATATTTTTGCAGGAGGAGAACTCCCGACTCAATTTCTTGAAAAGACAGGCATAACCATTACTAAGAAATTTGGTGATGCGGTATTGTCCCACCGAAAATGAAAGTTTAATTAATGAGATGTTTATTAATATTGATTCTGCTTTTATCGATTGAACTATACTCCCAAATTTCACCTGGAGAACTCTCAAAGGGACATGCTAATCTTGAAGGTTTAAGCAATTGTACACAATGCCATCAACTTGGAGAACAAGTTGATAAATCAAAATGCCTTAATTGTCATACCGAAATAAAAAATCTGATTAATGGTGGACGAGGATTTCACTCATCTTCTGAAGTCAAATCGAAAAGTTGCTGGGATTGTCATAGTGAACATCACGGAAGAAATTTCAAGATTATCCGCTTTGATAAGGATAATTTTGATCATTCAAAAACCGGATATGAACTGAAAGGTAAGCATAAAGAAACCGATTGCGAAAAATGTCATACTCACAAAAACATTTCTGATAAAAAATTAAAAAAGAAAAAAACAACGTTTTTAGGATTGGAACAAAGTTGTCAATCATGCCATACTGATTTTCATCAAAAGACCTTAGGGAATGATTGTACATCCTGTCATAATTTTGATAACTTCCGACCGGCATCCCATTTTGATCATGCAAAAACTAAATTCAACTTAACAGGAAAACATAAAGAAACCGATTGTGTAAAATGTCATGCAAAAGCAAAGAAAAACGGAAAAGATTTTCAGGTTTTTAAAGGAATAAACTTCTCAAGTTGCATATCTTGTCATAAAGATGTACATAATGGTAAGTTTGGTAATGATTGCACAAAATGTCATAATACCAACAGTTTTAAAGATGTAAATAAATCATCGTTTGATCATAATAAGACTGACTTTCCTCTTCTTGGAAAACATAAAAAAGTTGAATGTTCAGCATGTCATGGAACTAATTTGACTTCAAAGCTTAAACACCAAAATTGTACCGATTGTCACAAGGATTATCATAAAGAGGAATTCAGAAATCATTTGACGAAAGGAGAATGTTCTGCATGCCACACAGTAGACGGATTCGCTCCTTCTTTATACACTATTGAAGACCATCAAAAAACAAATTTCCCTCTTATTGGCAAACACCTTGCTATACCGTGTAGTAATTGTCATCTTAAAGAGGATCAATGGAGTTTTGATAGTAAGGGGACTAACTGTATAGATTGTCATTCCAACATTCACAAAGATGAATTGAACCTGAAGTATTTAAAAGATGACAACTGTGAACTCTGTCACAGCATTGACGGTTGGAATGTTGTAACTTTCAACCACAATTTGACTGACTTTCAATTATTAGGAAAACATGCTTCGCAGTCATGCAATTCATGTCACCTGAAAGATGACGGGATTCATAGAAAAATTATTTTTGCTTCAGTCGATAAAAATTGTGAAAGTTGTCATAAAGATATTCATGCAGGACAGTTTTCCGTGGAAAGAATTAATGATTGTACAAGATGTCATACTTTCGAAAATTGGAAGCCGGTTAATTTTGATCATAACAAAACAAGATTTTCATTAACCGGAGCTCATAGTAAACTCGAGTGTATAGGTTGCCACAAACCTTTTGAAATAAACGGATTAAGATTTATCAATTATAAATTGGCTGACTTTAAATGCGCATTTTGTCATACTTCATATTAGTATTAGTTCTTAGTTGTAACTGTATCGCACAATCACCGCACGAAAGTGATTTTAAAATCGATTGCTCTGATTGTCACTCAGAATTACGTTGGACTCCGCTTCCGGAAGTAATCAAGTTTAATCATAGTACAACTTCGTTTGAATTGATTGGGCAACACAAGACGGTTGACTGTACTTCGTGCCATGAATCCTTAATATTCAGTGAAGCAGAAAAAAATTGCCTGAGTTGCCACAAAGATATTCATCAAAATAGTGTTGATAAGAATTGCGAAACATGTCATAATATATTTAGTTGGGTTATACCAAACATTACGGAGATGCATCAAAAAAGCAGGTTTCCGTTACTTGGTCAACATTTGTCTGCAGATTGTAGTCAATGTCATCTAAGTTATTCAAACAGAGTATTCGAGCCCTTGAATGTTGAGTGTTATTCTTGTCACAAAGCAGAATATGATAACACAGTTAATCCAAACCACAGGACAGCAGGTTTCAGCACTGATTGTAATTCATGTCATTCCATTAATAACGTAGCATGGGATAATTCAAACTTCGTTCATGATTTTTTCCCACTAATTGGGGGACATAAAATCAGTAATTGTTTCCAATGTCATTCTCTATCAAGTTTCATCGGACTATCTACCGATTGTTATTCATGCCATCGCTCAGATTTTGAAAATCCGATAAACGACCCGAACCATATTTCAGCAAATTTTTCTATGGATTGTAAAACTTGTCACAATATTAACGCTTGGATTCCGGCAATTTTTGATCATAATTCAACTCAATTCCCTTTGACCGGAAAACACACAACAACGAGTTGCCAATCATGTCACACAAATGGATATACAGGAACTTCGCAAGATTGTTATAACTGTCATAGAGTTGATTTCGAAAATCCAACAAATGATCCTAATCATATAACTGCAAATTTTTCACAAGATTGCAAAACATGTCATTCAACAAATGGCTGGACTCCTGCAACTTTTAATCATAATACAACACAATTTCCTTTAACCGGAAAACATACAACTGTAAGTTGTCAATCATGTCATTCGAGTGGATATTCTGGAACGCCGCAAGATTGTTATGCCTGTCATAAGAAAGATTATGAACTACCTAGTAATAATCCGAATCATGTCGCAGCGAATTTTCCGATAGAATGTTTGGTGTGTCATACCACTAACGGTTGGACACCTTCAACATTTAATCATGACGGACAATATTTTCCGATTTATTTCGGTAAACACAGAAATGAATGGGCAAGTTGTAGTGATTGTCACCGTGTCCCAAATAACTTTACAACTTTTTCTTGTATTGATTGTCATGAACATCGAAAAACTAAGATGGATAGTGAACACAGTGGTGTAAGTGGATATTCGTATAACAGTGACGCTTGTTTATCTTGTCATCCAAATGGTGATAGTGACCGTGCAATCAATAAAATGAGACTACAGTGAGATGAAAATTGTTTTTCTATTTTTATTATCATGGACTTCGATTATTTTTAGTCAACCTGAACCTAATCGGATTACAGGCAAAGTCACTTATCTCAGTTCACAAAATGTTTATGTTGAGTTTAGTTCAACCAAGGGAATGAATGTTGGGGATACAATATACCTATCAAGCAAAGATAAATTATTTCCGGTTATTGAAGTTCTTCATATTTCAAGCAAATCCATTTCTGGGAAAAACATTTCGAAAACTCAACTAAATATTAATGATCTTCTTTATGCTTATACTAATTACAACGAGTTTATCGTTGATTTATCGGTTGCTGATACGATTAAGAGCAGTTTAAATGAGAGTATTCCTCAAACAGAGATAATTTCTAGAGCAACTGAATTTTCTGATTTTAAAAGAAATGTAAGAGGAAAATTTTCTGTGCAATCATATTCATCTATTTTAGACAACTCTGGTTATAGCGATTTTCAAAGATGGCGTTATTCTTTTTCCTATTATACAAATGAATTTTATGAGGGGAAATTAATCTTTAATAATTACATGATTTATTCATACAAAAATAGTGATCCGGATAAGTTCAAGTTGAGTAGTAATAGACATCTCAAAATTTACGATCTTTCATTAAAATATCTGATCAGTGAAAATTCATCGGTCGCGGCAGGAAGATTTATTGATAATGCCGTTTCTAATATTGGTGCTGTTGATGGAATTCTTTACAAACATAATTTCCCTTTTTTTGAAGGGGGAGTAATAGCCGGAAAACGTCCCAATTGGAACGATAATAGTGAAACAAATATCCTACCGCAGTTTGGATTTTTTCTTAGCAGAAATGATACGCTCAATGGAAGTTTTACATCAAACTCATTCGCTCTTTTTCAGCAGATGTATAAAGCGTCCATTGATAGACGATTTATTTACTTTCAGCACTACAATGATTTCATCCCATTAACACAAATTAATTTTTCTTCGGAAATCGATTTCTTCTCAATGAATAAAGGGATTCGTAAATCTGAATTGTCTTTAACTAGTTTATATTTTAATGCTCGAATCACTGCATCTAAAATTATCTCGTTCAATGTTTCTTATGATGCAAGAAAGAATGTTGTTTATGTTGAATCTTTTAAAAGTTTTATAGATAGTCTTTTTGAAAATGAGACACGACAGGGTTTTAAGATTGGTACTAATATTCGTCCGGTGAAAAATGTTTTTGCCGGATTAAATTTTGGACATAGGTTTATGAAGGGAGACATTAACTCTTCATCAAATTATAGTGGTTATATAACCTGGTCGCATATCCCTTATTTGTCATCCTCAATAACAATAAATTTCGCAAAACTTCATAACAGTTATTCGAATGGTAGAATTGCATCATTAAGAATGAACAAATCCTTTTTTGATGAATTGTTATCGACCTCCATTTATTTCAGCAATGCTGAATGGGCTTTATCTAAAAATAATCTTTCGATAATACAAAACTTTGCAGGGTTAGAAATCTCGCAAAATCTCTTTGGCAAAACATTTCTTATGATTAATGGAGAGTTTATCAATAGTGATCGAAGTGCCAATATAAGAGTTGTTGCTGAGTTATCAATAAGATTCTAAAAAGATTTGATAATCTTCATTCTATTATTGACTATATAACTTAAGCTTCATAAGTTTGAAACGTAGTTAATTTATATTTTCAAAATCATGGAGATTAGTTATGAAAAAGCTATTAGTAGTTGCCCTGCTTTTAGTTATGAGTGCGAACTCAAATATCTTCGCACAAAACAGTGATGATAATAAAGCCATATTATTTCAGTTCAATGGTTTAAGTTTACTTAGAGCCGATGCCTTCGAAGGTGGCGTTGGTGGTAAATTTTATTTGAACAACAGAATGGCAATCCGTGGTGTTGTGCAATTTACAATGAATTCAAGTACCACCCCTTGGACAGGTGCAGCCGCCGGAAATGATGGCGAAGCATCTTATACAACCATAGGGCTCGGGGGTGCATTCGAGTATCACATGGTAGTAGGAAAATTAAGCCCATATTTTGGCGGTGGTTTCGGATTTTCAACTACTTCAAGTGAAGAAAAAAGTCCTTATCCAAATGGTGGATCTCAAACAGTAAAAAAAGATGATCCTGCTTACAATGCCGGAACAAATTTGAGTTTATATGCGTTATTAGGTGTTGAATATTTCATCTATGATAACGTAAGTCTAGCTGCCGAATACCGTCTTGGTTTTAACAGCTTATCACGTGCTGACTATTCAATTACCTCCGGTGGTATAACTTCAACTACAAAAATGGGAAGTATGACATCTATTGGTACAGGAAGCCAAGGATTATTTACATTAGCATTTTACTGGTAATAAGTTAAATTGTTTTCTTTAGAAGCCTGCCATTGCCCGGCAGGCTTTTTTTTGCAATTTTTATTACTAATACATTATTCCTATCTTTGTTATAAATAAATTTACTAAAGCGAATGAATGAATATGTTGGTGCACTTCACATGCACTCAAATTTTTCTGATGGTTCCGGTGATGCAGGTGAAATTGCTGAAATAGCTAATGAAGTTGGACTTGATTTTATTGTCTTGACAGACCATAATACACTCCGTGCTCTTCATGAGGGTTTTGAAGGATTTTACGGTAAAACTTTCATGCTGGTCGGTTGTGAAATAAATGATAAAGAGAATAAAAATCATTACATCGCTTTAGGAATTAGTGAGACTTTTTCAACCCGTTTGCCTGCAAAAGATTATGTTAGAAAAGTAAAAAAAGCAGGCGGAATCGGTTTCCTTGCACATCCTCATGAAAAAAGAAATTCCATGAAAGAACATCCTCCTTATCCCTGGACTGAGTGGGAGACTGATGATTTTACCGGAATTGAAATTTGGAATCATATGTCAGAATGGATGGAAAGCTTAACCGAACAAAATAAATATCAATCCTTTCTTCATCCTCTAAAGACAATTGTCTCACCACCAAAAGAAACTCTTGAACTTTGGGATAAATTAAGTCTTGAAAGAAAAGTAATAGGTATCGGCGGAATAGATGCACACGCACACAAAGTAAACGTCCTTGGATTTGTTGAAGTTGAAGTTTTTCCCTACAAAGTATTGTTCAAATCAATAAGAACCCATATTTTAACAGATAGAAAATTTGTAAATAACAAAAATCCCGAAGGGGTTGCCGCAACTAAGGAGATTATTTTATCCTCCTTAAAAGAAGGGAATTGTTTTGTTTCAAATTATTATCACGGAGATGCAACCGGTTTTCGTTTTATAGCATCAAAAGGGAAACATAATTATCAGATGGGTGAAACGGCTCCCTTAGACAAAGGATTAAAACTGAGAGTGTTTCTGCCCGGAAACAAAGGAACAATTAAAATTATTAGAAATGGTATTTGTGTAACTGTTATGGAAAATCAACAATCGATATTTGAAGTTGATGAACCGGGTGTTTACAGAGTTGAAGTTTATATAGGTGAGAAAGCATGGATTTTTTCGAACCATATAAGAATTGAATCAAAAAAGAAATAAAATTAATTTATTATTAAACCCAAATAAACCGGAGTAGTGAACTAAATGTTAGGACAGAAGAAAAAATTTTCGAGAAAAGAGATGAAAGAAGATCGTTTAGTAACATTTTATTATCAAGCGATTGCCATTTTCGATCAACATAAGAAAAATATATTAATAGGTGTAGGTGCTTTAGCAGTAATAATTCTTGCGTTTGTACTTTATACCAATAATAAAGATATTGATAATGATTTGGCTAATTTGGAATTAGCTCGTGTAATGCCGTTATATGATTCAGGCTCGTACCTTGAAGCGATTGACGGAAGACCCGGTACCAAAATAATCGGATTAAAGAAAATTTCTGAAATGTATAGCGGTACGGAAAATGGCGAATCTGCAAAAATTTATCTTGCAAACGCTTACTATGCACTTGCCAAATTTGATGAGGCTGAAAAGTCTTATGATAGTTACAGCGGGGGTCATGATTTATTTAAAGCGGCATCACTTGCGGGACTTGCAGCTTGCAAAGAAGCTAAAAATGAATATAAAGAAGCAGCAGAATTATATATCAATGCTTCCAAAATTTCAGAAGAAAATGTTTTGAATCCGAAATATTTAATGTTTGCAGGAATTAACTTTCTTCAATTAAAAAATAAAACTGAAGCTAAAGAGATTTTTGTGAGAGTTAAAAAAGATTTTGCTAAATCAGCATATATACGTGACATAGACAGATATTTGTCACAAGTTGAATAGAATAATTTCTATTAAAATAAACACAAACAAAGGAGAAATAATGAACAAATTATTAACAGTTCTTTTTCTGATTTTATTGGGTGGAACAATAACATTCGGACAATATAGTGTTGCTGGTCATATTACAAAAACCGCTGGAGATACGACACTATTTCGAGATTTAGGATCTGCATCACGTGGAGCTTGGGTTGGTGATGATATTGATGGTAACGGTAAACCTGAACTTATTCTTACAGATTATACCAATAATGGCAGAGTACATGTTTTTGAACATGTAAGTGGAGATTCAGTAGCACTCATTTGGTCATCACCTGTTGCACCAACGAATATAGGATTGGGAACTTCACCTCGTTCTGTACGTGTTGGTGACCTTGATAATGATGGACGCAAAGAAATTATCTTCCCAACTTCCAATGGTTATTACATTTTTGAATGGGATGGAATTGTAGGAAGTGGTAATTATGGCACATCACCTTCACAAATTCTTAATTCCAGTACTCTTCCCGATGTTACTAATCATTCCGTTCAAAGAAATGAATATTTTGAAATTACAGATATTGACGGAGATGGACTAAATGAATTAGTCACTGTATACAACAATGGAGTTACTGCTGAGCATGGTTATTTGTTGGTCATTCGTGCTACAGGTGATTGGGTGACAAATGACCCAGGTTTTTCTGGTTTCAGTTTGGATTATAGATTGGTTCGATCTAACTCTTTAGGTGGTGGACAACCAATTGCGGCTTTTTCTGGTCAATTTAATGGGACAGGAAACAAAGATATAATTGTTCATTCATGGAATTTCATGAACGTTCTACCGATTCGTGTCGGTGGAGTTGCAAATTATATGATTCCGGATACAGCTTCAGGGAAAGCATATTATCGTCCTATGGCAGCAGATGGAGTTGCACTTCTTGGAGGATTTGTTGCCGATGTTGACAATGATGGTATTGATGAAGTTTATCTACCTACATACGTTTCAGCAAATGATGTTCCTGAAAACGGTCAAGTATTCATGGTCGCCTACAATCAAAATGATGATATGAGTACAATTGATTCTTCCAAAGTTTCTAAAATTGCCGAATCCCCAGCCAAATTAATTGCTGGAAATATTGGATTCAATGCGGTTTTATTTGGTGGTGACTGGGCTGATTTAAATAGTGATGGCCAAAAAGAACTCTATTTTGGTTCAACCACACCTGCAGATGTTATCCAATTAAAATACAATGGCGGTGGAAAACACAATGAAGCTAATTGGACTTCAAGCATTATTTATTCAGGTGAACCAGATGTGTTTAGTAGAATTAATTATAGGGATTCTTTAGGTACATTGGATACAGTACGAACGCTGAATAAACCATTTGCTTCAAAAATATTTGGAAAGAATCTTGATTTTAATGGTAATGGTAAGAAAAACTTGTTAGTCCCTTACCAAGGTTTAGTTGACAGTGTTACCTATAACTGGCAGTCATATAATACGGACAGTGCAAAATTTGTTACAACAGCAACAAATAAAATAGCTAACCCAAAACTTTGGATAGCGAGATTAATTGAATCTGATGGTGGTTCTGGTTTTACTGCGAGAGAACTAATATTTATTACTCCCGAAGACTATAAATTAGAACAAAATTATCCAAATCCGTTTAATCCGGAAACTGTAATACGATTTACCTTACCTCTTAATAATAAAATATCATTAAAGATTTATGATGTTTTAGGAAAAGAAGTAACAACACTTATCAATAACGAAGATTTTAATAAAGGTGCCTTCGAGATCAACTGGAATGGTACTAATAATTACGGTGTTAAAGTAGCAAGTGGTACTTACATCGCAGAACTCCGTTTTGGTAATTTTACAAAAACAATAAAAATGTCTTTGATGAAATAAATTTATTCTTCCCCATACCCCTCTCCTTTTTTTTGGAGAGGGGAAAGGGTGAAGTAGAATTTCACAATAAACCTTCTTTGGTAAAAACCACTTATTCATATTTTCACTTCCTTGACTTAGTAACTCATTATCCCTATTTTTGAACGTTTTTTGGAGGCATTTATTCTTT
Organism: Ignavibacteriales bacterium; assembly: GCA_020061995.1. The sequence continues at coordinate 35,041 of JAGUXE010000288.1, forward strand.
CATTCAAAAAATTTAAATTCAATCGAAATTACTATATTTAATAACGACATTGTTCATACTTTGTGTGCGAGTAGAGCAAGTCAAAAGAATCTGGAAAATATTTAAAGAGGAAAGCAAATGGATTTTAATCTTATCAAACGTTTAATTAAACTTGTTGAAAGTAGTGAGGTTACTGAATTAGAACTTGAAGAGGATAATCAGTATATACGAATTTCAAAAAAGGTTAAAACCCAACAGATTGGATATCAACAGCAAATACCGTTTATGACAGGACCAACAGAACCAAAACAAAATTCTGTAGAAGTTGAAACTAAAGTTAACTCTAAAGAGGAAGCTAAAACTAATCTTCACGAAGTCCTCTCTCCAATGGTGGGAACATTTTATCGCGCACCTGCTCCTGATGCAGATTCTTATGTGAAAATTGGTGATGATGTTTCAGCCGGGTCAACACTATGTATTGTGGAGGCAATGAAATTGATGAATGAAATTGAGTCAGATGTTTCAGGCAAAGTCGTTAAAATTTTAGTTGAAAACGGTAAACCGGTTGAATATAATCAACCTCTCTTTTTAATTCAGCTAGGTTAATCAAAAAATAGAATTGGAAAAAATTTGTTTAGTAAAGTATTAATCGCCAATCGTGGGGAAATTGCCTTACGTGTTATAAGAACTTGCAAAGAGTTGGGAATTAAAACTGTTGCAGTTTATTCTGAAGCAGATAAAAATTCGTTACATGTAACATTTGCAGATGAAGCCGTTTGCATAGGACCAACATCAAGTAAAGAGAGTTATTTAAAAATTCCATCCATTATTTCAGCTGCACAAATTACAGGTGCAGATGCAATTCATCCCGGATATGGTTTCCTAGCTGAGAATTCTTCGTTTTCTGAAATTTGTGCTGAATCGAATATCAAGTTTATCGGACCTTCTCCTGAAATGATTTCGATGATGGGAGATAAATCAGCCGCAAAAGACACAATGAAAAAAAGTGGTGTTCCGGTAATTCCCGGTAGTGATGGAATTGTACCTCATCTTCAGGATGGGAAAGTTATTGCCAAAAAAATCGGTTATCCTGTTATTGTAAAAGCATCTGCAGGCGGCGGCGGAAAAGGGATGCGGATTGTTTGGGATGAAAGTGAATTTGAAAATGCTTTCAAGACTGCTAAAGTGGAAGCTGAAGCAGCTTTTGCGAACGGTGATGTTTACATCGAAAAGTTTATTGAAAATCCGAGACATATAGAAATTCAAATATTGGGGGATCAGTTTGGTAATGTGTATCATTATGGCGAACGCGATTGCTCGGTTCAAAGAAGACATCAGAAATTAATTGAAGAAGCTCCTTCACCAATCATTGATCCGATACTTCGCCAGAAAATGGGGGATGCGGCAATTAAAGGTGCAAAATCTGTGAATTATGAAGGCGTAGGAACAATTGAATTTTTAGTCGATAAACATAAAAATTTCTATTTCATGGAGATGAATACTCGTATTCAAGTTGAACATCCTGTAACAGAAATGGTTTATGATGTTGATTTAATTAGGCAGCAAATACTTGTTGCAATGGGGAAGGAAGTTGAAACTTTACCAAAAGAACCTATCGGTCATTCAATTGAATTTAGAATAAATGCTGAAGATCCTGAACACAATTTTAGACCTTCTCCTGGTAAAATTGAATCACTCCATTTTCCGGGTGGATTTGGTGTTCGGATAGATTCACATATTTATCAATCTTATGTTATTCCCCCGTATTATGATTCATTAATTGCAAAACTTATTGTCTGGGGAAAAAATCGGGAACATGCAATTAATAGAGCAAGAAGAGCATTGGAAGAATTTACGGTGGAGGGGATCAAAACCACAATCGATTTTCACCTCAAAGTTTTGGAGGATGAAAGATTTTTAAGTGGAAATTTTGATACTTCTTTCCTTGATTCTTTCTTAAAAGATAATCATTAATTTTTATTGAAGCGGAGAACAAAATGAATATTCCATCAGATTTAAAATATACTAACGATCATGAATGGATTCGCGTTGAAGGAAATATTGGTACAATCGGAATTACAGAGTATGCACAAGGGGAATTAGGAGATGTTGTTTTTGTTGACATCGATCCAAATTTAAGTTCATTAACTGCCGGTGCTAATTTTGGTACAATCGAAGCAGTTAAAACTGTTAGTGAACTTCTTGCACCTGTCTCAGGCAAAGTAGTTGAATTAAATGCAAAACTTACAGATAGCCCTGAAACAATTAATGCCGATCCTTACGGAGATGGCTGGATGGTAAAAGTTGAGTTGTCAAATCCTTCTGAATTAGATGTACTGCTTGATTCGGAAGCTTATAGAACTTTAATCGGTCAATAATTCCACATTTAAAATAAACGAAGTTGATAAGGTCAACTTAGTTTATTCAATCTTTGCACCGCACTTACAGCGGTTGTAATTAAAGTATTCAATAAAGTAATGCAACATTCAGAAGAAATACTTATAATCGATTTCGGTTCGCAATATACTCAGCTCATTGCGAGAAGAGTAAGAGAAATCAATGTCTTTTCGGAAATAACCCCACATATAATCTCAATTGAAGAAATCAAGAAGCGAAATCCGAAAGGAATAATACTTTCCGGCGGACCAATGAGCGTTTATGATGAGGGGGCACTATCAATTGACTCTGAAATATTCAATCTGAATATTCCGATATTGGGAATATGTTACGGGCTTCAGCTTATTTGTCATCAACTTGAAGGCAAAGTTCAACCCGCAACTGATCGGGAGTACGGTAAAGCGAGTTTGCAACGGAAAGAGAATTCTCTTCTTCTTAAAAATGTTTTAGAATCTTCATTTGTTTGGATGAGTCACGGTGATCTTGTTACAAAGTTACCTAATGATTTTGTAGTAACTGCTTCTTCGGATCATACCTCAATTTGTGCTATCGAGAATAAAAACAAAAAACTATTTGGCGTCCAATTCCATCCCGAAGTAAATCATACTCAAGAGGGGAAGAAGATAATCCGCAATTTTGTTTATGATATCTGCGGATGTTCAGGGAAATGGAATTCTTCAAATTTTATTTCATCCTCAATTGACGAAATCAAAGAAAAAACCGGGGATAAAAATGTTATTTGTGCTTTAAGTGGAGGTGTTGATTCCTCTGTTGCTGCAGTGCTTGTGCAAAAAGCAGTTGGCAAAGCACTTACTTGCATTCACATCGATAACGGCTTAATGCGTAAGGATGAAAGTAAAAAAATAATGAAGATGTTCAACGAAAGTCTTCATCTGAATGTTAAGTATATTGATTCTGCGGAATTATTTTTGGAAAGATTAGTCGGTGTTTCTGAACCTGAACATAAGCGAAAAATTATTGGGAATACTTTTATCGAAGTATTTGAAGAAGAAGCCTCCAAAATTGAGTCTGCTGAATTTTTAGTTCAGGGGACATTATATCCTGATGTAATAGAATCTGTTTCGGTAAAAGGGAAATCGGTAACAATTAAAACTCATCATAACGTGGGCGGACTTCCTGAAAAAATGAACTTGAAGTTAATCGAACCATTTAGAGAGTTGTTTAAAGATGAAGTACGTAAAGTCGGAAAAGATCTTAAAATTCCTGCTGAGTTTATTGAGCGCCATCCATTTCCTGGACCGGGATTGGCGGTTCGAGTAATTGGTGAAATAACAAAAGAGAGACTCTCAATTTTAAGAGAAGCAGACGACATTTTTATTGAGGAAATTAAAAATGCCGGAATTTATAACGAAATTTGGCAAGCTTTTGCCGTGCTTCTACCTGTCCAATCTGTTGGTGTTATGGGAGACTCACGTACCTACGAAAATGTGTTGACATTACGTGCTGTTACATCAATGGATGGTATGACGGCTGACTGGTATCGCTTTGATCCTGAATTTTTAGCAGATGTGTCAAATAAAATAATTAATAAAGTTAAAGGAATTAACCGGGTGGTTTATGATATCAGTTCAAAACCACCATCAACAATTGAGTGGGAATGAACAAAGTTCTAGAAAAAGTGGAATTGCGGCATAAGATTAATAAAGCAGAAAGCCTGGAAGCTGAAGGTAAATTGCTTCATGCAGTTCAAATCTATAATGCAATAATTGATACTTTCCCTGCACAAAAAGAGCCTTACTACAAATTAATTGCTCTTTATGAAAAACTTCAAAATATAGAAGCTGCTCATAATCTTCTGATGGAATTAATAAACTCTGAACCGGAAGATAAAGAGCTTCGTATTTACTTAGCTCACTTTTTATTCCGAAATGAAAAATGGGATGAAACATTAGAGACATTAGAGTTTATTGATGCTGATTATGACCCTACAATAGCCTTTATTAACGGCTATTCTCATTATATGCTTAAAGACTATGAACTAGCTAATTTAAGTTTCCAAAAGTTTGTTGCGCTTGATCGAACTTCTGAATTTTTACCGGATGCATACATACATCTGGCTAAAGCCAATATAAATCTGAATCGATACGAAGAGGCACTGAAGTATATTAAAATTGCTGAATCCTTCTTTGAAAGTTATTATGAACTTCATTTTATTTATGCAATTATTTACTACTATATGGGAATGACGGAACATTCGATTGAAAGAATTCAAAAAGCTTTGCGTTTCAAGAAGATTGACCCAACGGTTTATGAATGGGCAGGGAAGATATACTTTAAATCTAATAGTCATGAAAAAGCAAAACAGTATTTCAATAAATTCCTCTCAGTATCTGAAGAAAATACGGCCGATATTTATGCGCAATTGGGTTTAATCGCGATTATTGAAAATGAACTTTCAAGTGCAAGAAGTTTTTTTGATACTGCTTTAAAAATGGA
>JAGUXE010000008.1 GCA_020061995.1 Ignavibacteriales bacterium
ATTTAACAGGATGATGGAAATCTATTTTATCTACTGATGCGGTTACACAAACTCTTTGCGAATGCTTAGCTGCGCATAAAGCGGCACATATATCTATCCAGTGCATTAATTGTCCACCAAGTAAGTTGCCAAGCTGGTTGGTATGATGAGGCAATACCAACTCAGTCATTATGATTGTGGAGTTACTTACTTTTTTTGCTTTAATTAATTCCATTACTTTGAACTTAATTTAGAAAGTTCATCCTTTATTTTTAATACTTCGTTATAAGCTTTGTCTTGCGGATATTTTATAAGGAAAGAATTAACTTCGACAACAGCTTCTTTTATACGTTCACGTTGAACGAGAAGTTTAATCTTATTGTATGAAGCTTTCGGAGCAAATTCTGTATCATGAAAAATTTCTACTACATTACCGTAGTAATTTATTGCTGCAGAGAAGTATTCAAGTTTCTCATAAATAATTGCACTGGTAAATTCTTTTTGAGCAAGTTTGCTATTCATTTCTGAAATTTTTTGTTCTGCTACCGTTACCCTTTGGTCGGTAGGAAAGAAATCTATAAATGCCTGAAATTCTTCAATACTCTTTTTTGTATATCTTTGATCAAGAGTAAAATCCGGAGACAATTTATAATAAGATTCCGCTAACAGGTATTGTGATTCGACAACAAACTCGCTTGCAGGCATACTTTTAATTAAACGACTGAACTCAAAGGCAGCCATTATATATTCTGTCCTATTCAAACGGCATTTAGCAAGATGAAACTGAGCATCATCAACTACTTCGCTTCCGGGAAACTGCAAAAGGATTGATTCAAACTCGGGAATTGCGATATCATAGCTTTCATCATTGTATAATGAAATTGCATATTGTAGCCGCTGTTCCGCGGTCATATTTGCTGTATCAACTGAAGCTGAACAGCCGTAAAAGATAATTCCTGTAATTAGAATTAATAATATTTTTTTCATCTGTTATTTCTTTTATTCAAATTAAGTTTAGAAAAATAAATAAATAAGCGCCCTTCTCAAAGGTAAATTTTGCTACTTACCCCTCACCGAGAAGAAGAGATAAACCACTACTGCTGCAGAACCTACAATTATTGCCGGCTCCAATATAGTCGAGAATAAGGGTGTTTCGGGAATTTCTCCTTTTGTGAATGGAAGCGATACATCCTCAGTTTCCTTAATCAAACTATACGGAATGAAATCTGAGTAGGTTTTGTTAAATGTTACTAAATCGGTATTTGTTCCGCTATACAAAAAACTTCCTTCAATATAAATGTTTCTTCCTATTGAATAATCACCAAAGAAACTTTCCTTTATTGGTTCGCTATATTTTACGCTAATATTCGTAATAGTGAAATTAATGTTTGATTGATTCTGATTTCCCTCTTGTTTGGTTAAGCCCCTACTCATAAACTTATCCGAAACAAAATTTGAGAATAGTGAATATCCGGAGACTAAGTTGAGAGAAAATGTTTTTAATTCTGAATTATCAATTTTCGAAACTTGCTCGGTAACTGTTGAATCAATCATTTCAAAACAGATTGCCAGGTTAGTTTTTGGGGAAGGATCGGTTTGTCCTAAGAGTGTAAATCCGTGCATGATTAGGATAAGGAGAAAATTTAAAGGAGACAACTTCATATCATTTTATTTTCAGTTATTTAATTCAAAAGAAAACCCCTGAAGTTTTAATAAACTTCAGGGGTAAATTAACATATAATATCTTTTACAAAAAGAGAGATTATAATAACTTTAGACTTTTTGAGCAAGCAGTCTTAATCGGTTTACTCTCTCTTCAATAGGCGGATGGGTTGAGAATAACTTTGTAACTCCACCTCCGAACAGGGGATTAACAATAAACATATGAGCAGTTGCCGGTCGGGCGTTTTCAATTGGTCTAACTTCATTAGCTTGAACCAGTTTATTCAAAGCGGAAGCAAGACTCATCGGGTTTCCGGTCATCTCTGCGCCCCCTTCGTCAGCTATAAACTCACGAGATCTCGAAATTGCCAATTGAAGAAGCGTAGCGGCAATAGGTGCAAGTATTATCATCACTAAGGAAGCGATAGGACTACCATCTTCTCTATCATCACTTCTACCTCCGAACATCATCGCCCAGCTTGCCATTTGTGCAAGATAAGTAATCGTTCCCACAAGTGTTGCTGTAATTGTTCCTATTAATATATCTCTATGTTTAATGTGAGCGAGTTCATGAGCAATAACGCCTGCAAGCTCATCATTGTTTAAAATTTTCAATATACCTGTTGTAACAGCAACCGCAGCGTTTTGAGGGTTTCTTCCGGTAGCAAAAGCATTTGGAGTCGGATTATCGATAACATAAACTTTTGGCATTGGTAAAGCTGCGCGCTGTGAAAGATCTTCAACTATTCCATACAATTTTGGAGCCGCTTGAGCATCAACCTGTCTTGCTTTATACATTGCGAGGACAATTTTATCCGAAAACCAGTAAGAACCAAAATTCATCAATAATGCAAAAATAAACGCTATCATCAGTCCGGTCTGCCCACCGAGCAAATTTCCTACAAACAGGAACAATACCATCATTAGCGTCATCAAGAATACGGTTTTAAGCGTATTCACATAAACCTCCATAATTATTTTTATTTAGTAACAACTAAAACTAAAAAAAAGGGTCACGTCATACAATATAAATCGTAATGCAATGTCTTTAGATTTCGTTCACTATTTGACGATCTAATTACATTTTGGTTTCAGACATAATTAAAACGTTCTGTTAATTTTTCTTCCCTAACACCATAGACACTATCTGACGAAACTAGTACACCCATTGTTAAAATTCCAAAAGTAAAACCAACGACTCAAATTTCTAAAAAAACAAGTATTATCTCTTGGCTTCAATCTCATCTCTACTATTGGAATGAGTTCATTAGCATTGGCTTGTTATAAAACACTCTATCTCATAAGTATCATTTTTTTTACTTCTGTAAAATCTCCAGCTTTCAGGCGATACATGTAAACACCGCTTATTAAGCCAATTGAATTGAACTGAATTTTATAAATGCCTTTTGATTTATATCCATCTACTAATGTCGCTATTTCTTTCCCAAGTACATCATAAACTTTAATTTCTATAAAATTGGATTTTGGAATCTTATATTCTATCAGTGTAGACGGGTTAAAAGGATTCGGGTAATTTTGTGATAAAGAATAATCACTTATTCCAATACCCTCCTTTTCATCCACACTTACAGTATTTGTATAATAAGCGGTAAGATTATTTGTTGTTAAAACTATAGTAAAACCTTTAGAATATTGAAAAAAAACATCACCATTACCAGTCATCCATTGATTATTGTTCCAAATATCACAGGACGCATATTCAATGAAATCGAATTCGTTGTAAGTAAAGAATCGTCGAATTGAGTTTAACCAACTACCAGCATTCCATTCTTTATCAATCAGCTCAATTTGATTATGATTTGCATCGGTTACTAATTCTCGTTTAAAAGTATTATTCCAGGACAAGCCATCCCAACTACTTACAACTAATGAGTCTAAATCAATTTGATTTTCCGAATAGTAAAAAACAGTTTTTTTATCATTCTGCCAATCATTATTTACCCACGTCTGGTATAAAATAGAGTCTCTTTTGTTTTGCAATGAATAATAATTTGTTCTTAACAACTTATTCTGCCAGTTATTATTTATCCAGACTTCAGTTAGGGTATTCGATAACATTTTTTATGCTGCATCGCAACATTTTTCGAAAATTTTTCTTTTATTTAGTTGATTCTCTAAACCATTTTGATATTTCTCCCCACGAGGGTTCCTTGCCATACATTAGAATCGATAGGGAGAAAATCCTTCCGGCAGCTTTTCTCAAATACCAGGTCGATATAATCAATAATGATAATGAGATTACTATCTCTATAATAGTAACTTCTGTTAAGACCATTCTTAATGAAATAACCGGCGCAGACGTGAGAGGAAAAATCGATAATATTTTCATCGTAACTGAATCAGGATTTTTAAAAGCGAAAAAGGCAATTGCAACAGGAATAACCGGAACCATCATTAACGACCCTCTTGCGGAAGTATTTGGATCATTTATAGTTGCTGCTATAGCAGAGAAAAATGTATTCCAAAAGAAAAATCCTGCAAGTGTGAAAATAAATAAACCGATAAGTAAAGCCGGATTTGTTATTACCAACGGCAGAGACCATCCGCTGCCAAATAGTGAAGATATTAAAACAAAGACAACAGATGTAATGGAATAAGTAACTAACATTGATAATGATAACAAAGAGATCCCTATTATTTTTCCGTCAATCCATGTTTGAGGACTAATAGCAGAGACAATTACTTCTGTTATCCTAAGTTGTTTTTCACCTGTTATCGCAATGAATTGATAAGCTAAACCCAGGAAGACACCGAGTAGCATCAGTACGATAAATATTCCGGCTGCAAAACTATCACCGGTACTGCTTTTCTCTTTTTTTACTCCGGTATAATTTAGTTTTATTTCTGTTTCTCTAAATATATCTTTTAGCTGATCGGAGGAAATATTTGATTGTTCAAGTTTGATTTGCTGTCGTGCTGAATTAAGTGCCTCTTTTACAAAGCCTAACCAGAAGGGTTCTTTGTTTACAGTTAATTCGGCGTTTTCAATATCTATTATTTCAAGTATCCCATCAATTTCCCCTTCAGCTAATAATTTCTTCTGTGAATCTATTTCAACTGATTTTATTTTATGAAATTTTATATTGCTTTCCGCACCAATATTTAAATGAATATCTGAACTAATTAGTGCAATCTTTATTTCCTCATCCGAAACTTTATCCAAAAGAGATTTACCACCAAAAAATAATAAACTTATTAACGCTCCGATGAATATTGTAATAACTTGTTCCTTTAATTTAAACCAACGATTAAACTCCCATTTAGCAACTTCAACAACTAGTTTTAAATTTTTAGTTTTATTGATTTCCATCGTTTCTCTCTTTGTCTTGATTGACCTTATCTATAAAAATATCATGCAAAGTTAACTGTTCTGTTTTTACCGAAGTTATTTTTAAGTTTGAAGCGGCTTTATTTAGCAATCCGGATAAGGATTTCCCTTTTCTTAAAAAGAATATAATCTCATCTTCTTTACCGTTTTCAAACCTTTCTACGGCTTCATCATCTTGAATAAAAGAAAGCTCAGGTTTACCTTCATAAGTCAATATCAATTTTTCACAGGAAGAACTTTCATTTTTTATTTGCTCAATCGTTCCTTTTGCTATACTTCTCCCATTATTTATCAAAAGAACTTTATCAGCAATTTTTTCGACTAAGTGCATTTGGTGCGCACTTAACAAGATTGTAGTGCCATTATCCCGCAACTCTTTAATAATCATTAAAAATGCTTCCTGGTTCAATGGATCAAATCCGGCAAACGGTTCATCTAAAATTGCAAATAACGGATTGTGTAGAACGGAAGAGATAAACTGAATTTTCTGTTGGTTTCCCTTTGATAGAGTGCTTAATTTTTCATTTTTCCTATCGATAAGCTCTAATTTAGAAAGCCACATTTCAGATGACTTCCTCGCATCAATATTGTTCATCCCTCTTATAACACCCATATATTCCAATGTTCTAAGAATAGGGATGTCTTGATAAAGTCCTCTTTCTTCCGGTAAATAACCAAGCTGCGAGGGAAGCGGAACACCGGGTTTTTCTGAATCATTCAGGAAATATTCAATTGACCCCTCATCAGGTTTGATAATATTCATCAGCATCCTAACAGTAGTTGTTTTACCGGCGCCGTTAGGACCAAGTAATGCAAATATTTCACCTTTCAGGACATTGAAAGAAAGATGATTCACTGCATTAAGTTTTCCAAATTGTTTGAGAATGGAATCTACATTAAGAATAACTTTCAATTGCTATTAAACTCCTTATCATTTTTTAGAACTATTTCGCACAATAACGGACTGTTATCCCATAGGGACACAAGTTGTTGAAACAGAAGTGGTGTGGTAATTACCATGTAATAGATTTCCTTCTACATTTTACGTCAGTAAAATAAAATGGTAGTTTTTCTTACATCAATTCAAATTGAAAGAACTTCCCTTATCTCTTGAATCAAATTCCTTAGCCCCAAGTCTGAGCCCATAAGCAGTTGCTTGTTATAAGGCTATTTGTTAAACTTATTAAATAATAGATGGGACTTTCTATTTGGCGACTACTTTTGCTTTAAATATTTTATCAAATAAGAATAGACCTAGATAGAATAAAAAAATCCAAATAGATAAATCGATTAGAAGTCCGACAAAAAAGGAATATTCTTGAAACGGATAAAATTTAAATAACCAGTAAATGGCTTTTGTACTTAAGTAAGCAAATACAATAGCGAAAAAATATTTCATATTATTACCGATAGTCCTTTCCATAATTCAATAACCATATTACGACTTGTTATAACAAACAGCCATTACCGGACGTTAAAACAAAAAGTACTCTGTTAATTATTAAAACTTTAAAAAAGAGCTACTCAAATCTAAAAAAAATCCCTCTAAAAACTTCAATCTCACACCCCAACTTTAATGAGTTAATTGGCAGTTGCGGGTTATTCCACTTTATGAATTTTCATTTACAACCAATTTGAAATTGTTTATGACTTTTTCAAAACTGATATTATAAATTCTTTTGAAGACTGAATGATTATCGTTTTCTTCCAGAAGGGCTTTCATATATTGAATCAATTTCTCCCTCCCATAATTGGTAATCAAGTAGTCAACAATACATGCAAATTCAGAATAGACAAATGCTTGTGGATATTTATAATTAATTTTAATCTCATCTTCTTTATCGGTTTCAAAATATTCCGGAGGCATAAAATTGCCGTTTTTAATTAAAGTATATGTTTCTGACCTGGATGGATAAAACGACGTACCCATCTGATCTGTGCTGTAAACTGCAATCCCTTCCAATAACCATTTTGGATATTTATATGCACTAAGAATTCCTTTATTTTGGAATAATATTGAATGAGACAACTCGTGTCTTAAATAAATATTCAATGATATTTTACCTTCGTCTGCCTCTTTTATTGCCCAGGGTGAAATAACTATGTTGCCATTATAAAAAGCACAAAATCTGGCTTTTGATATAGAACGTTGTAAATAACTTTCATCATCCTTAAAGATGAAAATTTTAGGCTTATCCATAAACTTTAATTCGTGAAATAATTCGACGGATTTAGTGAGTGTATCAATTCCGGTAAAATCACTAAATTCTGCTCCTTCTTGAACGTAAATAATTACATTGTTTAATTCTTGTTTATCAAAGCCGATAAAAAAGGGAGCATGAGGAAATAGCCTACCCCAAAGCAAAGAATAAATAATAGTTCCAAAAACTATTACAGCAATTACAGATAAGAATAGTTTGATTTTTTTCTTCATTTCTTAAGCGTTGATTTTTACAATGATTAAATAGCAAGTTTTTCAGAACAAGCGGGACAAGTTGTTAAAACAAAAAGCACTGTGTAATTATTAAAACTCTTAAAGAACTACTAAAATCTATTAGCGCAATTCAGGAAATCTTCGTTGAGCCCTTTCATTCTAACTCCTCAACTATAAGTTTGAGTTCATTAACAATATATTGTTAAACAAATTACAACCAAGCATATTCATTATAAGTAAACATTATCTGATAAGAACTACCTAGAGATTTTAGCTCTTTCAAATATATCACATGGTAATAACCATTCTCTAAACTATAAGACTGTGGAATGGTTTTTGTATTTAGTTCAATTGTTTTGATAACATATCCATATTCAATTTGAATAAGTATTTGGGAATTTGTATCACTATCCTCTAAAACATCAATAAACCTAAATATTGTCCAACTGTTTTGAATTAAAACACTTTTACCTAATTCGAGATATACATTTGAAGGCATAGAATATAGAAAAATAGATGTATCAATTTGACCTGAAAAATGACCATTAACGATTGCAAAAGAATCATCAGTTTTACAACTGATGAAAAACAATGATAATAATAGGAATGAGATAATTAAATTGATATTTATTTTATTATATAACGCTTTCATAATATTTGCCTAACGGCGTGTTATCCCGACCAACCAGGAAAAGCTGTTAATATGTAACATAGCCACATTAATTATTATTACTTTTGCATTCCCGTTTTAGCTTACAAAAACGAGTTGTAATTATTAAAACCCTAAGAGAACTATTTAAATCTCTTAGGCCAATTACCGTTAACTTTCGGAACCGGTTTCAAGGTCAATCACGAACCCTAATGAGTTCATTAACATGCTCTGGTTAGGCAGTTTAACGCATTAGTAACATCTTTTTAGTTTCAATAAAATTGCTTGCCCTTAATTGATAAAAATATATTCCACTTGAAAGATTTGAAGCATCAAAATTAATATTGTAATCGCCTTGATTTTTGTATTCGTTAACCAACTCTTTGACTTCTTTTCCAAGACAATCAAATATTTTTATTACAACATAACTTGATTTGGGGATTTGAAAATTTATTGTAGTTGTTGGATTAAAAGGATTAGGATAATTTTGGTAAAGGTTAAAATCAGTTGGGAAAATGTTATTAATATTATCTTCAACTGAAACTATACCTCCTTCTTTATAAACTGCAAGCCCATTTCTATTGGTTCCAATCCATTTATTTCCACGAGCATCTACAGTAATTGATCTGATTTTTAAATCTGGGAGTCCAGAATTTGTATAATCAAAAATGTATCCATTTGTCCCATCAAATTTTATCAATCCTTCATCAGCATATATCCACTTATTTCCATTATTTTCGATTGCGATTAAATACGCATTATTAGAAGGGAACCCGGAATTAGAAGAGTTATAAACTGTCCAGTTCGTATTATCAAATTTTACAAGACCATTATTGTAAGTCCCAATCCACTTATTTCCGTTCTCGTCGATGGCGACAGAGGTAATGGTATTATCGGGTAAGCCCGAGTTCGAAGTATTGTAAACAGTCCAGTTTGTGCCGTCAAATTTTGCCAAACCACCACTCCCACTATCGTTCCATGCTGATGATGTTCCAAGCCATAAAATATTATTTCCATCAATCGTAATAGAATTAATATTATTACTTGGTAAACCAGAATTCCAAGTAAAATAATGAGTCCAGTTTGTGCCGTCAAATTTTGTTAAACCAAAAGTTGTTGTATCATTCGTTTCAAAGGAATTACAAATCCATTTATTATTATTATTATCAATGGCAACAAACCTAATGTTATTACTCCATAAACCTGAGTTTGACTGATTATAAATTATCCAGTTAATGCCGTCGAATTTTGCAAAACCATTACGTGTGGCAATCCATTTGTTGCCACCTTCATCAATTGCAATAGACTCAATGTAATTACTGGTTAAACCAGAGTTTGAAATATTATATATAATCCAGTTTGTCCCGTCAAATTTTCCTAGCCCAGTATAAGTTCCAATCCACTTATTGCTGTTTGCATCAATTGCGATTGACTTAATATATGTTCCTGGTAATTCGGAATTATTGATTTTATAAGAACTCCAATTACTACCGTCATACTTGATCATTCCACCATCCCAATTTGCAATCCATAAATTATTTTCTTTTGTGGCTAATCCTGGAATCACGGAACTTTGCAAACCAGAATTATTGGTATTATATATAGTCCAGTTCGTATTATCAAATTTTACAAGTCCAAATTCTTCCGTTCCAATCCATTTATTCCCAAATAAATCAATAGTAAAAGATTGAACGTATGCCCAAGGACCTGGGAATCCAGAATTTTGACTATTATAAATTATATAATTATTGTTATCAACGAACTTGACTAAATTATAATTACAAGCTAACCATTTAGCACCATTGTTATCTATTACAATTGAACGAATATAATAGGCTGCCGAATTAAAACCGTATGCTTCCCAGTTTGTGTTATCAAATTTGACTAATATCTTGTTCTCAGAAAAAACATCACCAGGGGCACAACCAATCCACTTATTATCATTAGCATCAATCGAAATTGAATTAATTTTGTTATTTGTTAGACCAGAATTTGAAGTGTTATAAATCGTCCAACTATTTCCATCAAATTTAACTAAACCATCATTAGTTCCTATCCACTTGTTGCCGCTTACATCAATTGCAATAGAATTAACTCTAGATGCAGGCATACCAGAATTTGAATTGTCATATAGCGTCCAATTCACACCATCAAATTTACTTAAGCCTTTCCAATCAGTTCCTATCCATTTATTACCGCTCTCATCGATTTTAATAGTGTGTACAGAATTACCTGGTAAGCCAGAATTGGCACTATTATAAAAAGTTTTTTCTCCGGTTGTTGTATTTATTTTAACTAAACCACTGCCACCAGCCCAGACAAATTCACCTTCAACCGCAACTGAAAGAGCTATATTGGAAGTATAATTAATCCACTCTGGATTTTGTGAATGAATTTGGAAAGCTATTAATTGAATCAAGATTATTAGTAGTAATTTTCTCATACAGAACTCCTATTTAATTGAACTGCCTAACTAATACTCATACTGCACCGAATTATTTATTTGGGAACGATAAACTGTGTGCAGTTACAGGACATCATTCCAATTGTTTTTAGTCCTACGGATTTATTCTCCACGAACGTCTGAATTCTTCTTTGTTGAATTTATATTATTTATAACTAATCACTTATTGTACTTGATTTATAAATTTTTCTGCATAGCTAATATGAGTATTTGATTTGAGAAGGACTGCTAAATGTTGTTCTACACTGATGTGGAGTATTGAAGTCGAGTGTGAAATGCTATAACTCAAATTAATGAGTTTTTCATTTGAATGATCAATTTTTAAGAAAGAAAATACCAACACTGTATATTTCCCTTTATGCTGATTCAAACTTAACTATATAAATATGTAGTTCAAACGAAAAAAATCTTATTTTAAATTGGATTAGTAGTGTAAATCGGTAGAGTAATTTTGTGTGTTTAATGTGAAGAGAGATAAAACAAAAGAGCTGTTCACCGCGGCGAATCATTTCAGCATTTGTCCACAAGAAGGGAGATCCCGAAACGAGTTCGGGATGACATGTATGGAGAAAATGTCATGCTGTTCGCTGCGGCGAATCATTTCAGCATCTAAATATTTTGGGGAAACAGATTCTGAAACAATTCACCCTGGCGAACAGAATGACAAGTAGTCTTTTTTTTATATCTTCTGCGCAAGGTCAGTAATGAAGATGACATAAAGTTAAACATTTGACTTTTTATGTTAAAGCCTTCAAAAGACTCCTGAACCACAAAATCAATCGACTTACAAATCAAAACAATTTTAGTTGAGTATTATCTACAGCATTTCAATGATGTTGAACATTATTATCACATCATCTCTTTAGGTTTCAGGTTTTTTAGTCAGTGGAGTGTTGCTAACGTCGGTAAATTAATTGTAAGGAAAATTGCTGAATGGAAAGTTACAATTTTTGTTGCAAAAATATGTTAAATATTGATATTGACATTGCTTTAGTGAATGCTTAAACTTCGATGGGTAATGTGCAAGATTACCCATCGAGTCAACGTTATTCGGATTAACTTCCGGATGTTGTTTCAGGCGGGACAGCTGATTTTGTTTTTTTTACCCTTTTCTTTCTAGGTTTTGAGGGTAAAATCCCATATTCCATCAGCTTCCTGCTTTTTCTTCCGTACTTACCTTGTAATAAAAGCTGCCACTTAATGAGATTATCATTAATCTCATCCTTAACAACTTTGTATTCGTTATGAATAAGCCGCGCATTTTTGATTGCCTCGGAAAACTCATTACGTTTATCGGTAATTTGTGTCCTATAATCCTGAATCATACTTGTCTGTATGCCTGCAGAGACAATAGGATCGGAAGAGTTTTTTACGACTCCGTCTTCCAAATTACGGAGTTTCTCTAGCAGTTCAGAAAACTGCCTGATTACGTGGTGTGACATGGTCACTCCTGCATTTTGTTTTTGATTATGTTATTTAAATTCCCCGTTTGGGGAAACTCTATTAAACTTACTTCCGGCTCCGGGTGGGAAGTAAGGTTCATTCATTTCAAGGAACAGTCTAATGTTTACGGAACAAATATAATCGGATCTGTTGAGTAGAAACAAGTTACTTTTTGTCAATGGAAAATGTTCTTAAAAATAAAGTGCAATTCTTAAATAAATCTCAAAATCATTAACTCAAGTATAATATGAGAATGTCTGATTTTCAATTAATTTGCCCGCCTGAAATTTGATAAATATGAAAAAAAAATGTAGAAGTGCAAAAAGAGCTTAAAAATGAAAGATTTTTCGTGATAGGGGAGTTTGTTCTGTTAAAAAAGCAGTTTTAAAGTTAAAAATTGAATTTTAAACGTAAAAATTCAATTTTTAAGTTATAAGCCGGAATTTTAGTCTAAAAATCCAATCTCCAAATTATAAATCCGATTTTTAAAATAAAAAATGACTTTTGAACTTTAAATTCAGTTGATCTTTTTACAACCTTATTATTTATTCGCTCCATAGGGTTTACACATGATTAAATTGGGAGTGAAAATTTTTAAATTGAACGCCTTCCACCGTCATATCGTTAACACTCTCATGATCATGTCAATTAGCATATTAAGTCAAGCTACTCAGTGGTATTCAGTTTTATCATTATTTCCCTAAAACTTGCAAGACCGGCTTCTAGGTTTTCTATAATGTCTGCCGCCAAAATATCCGGGTCAGGTAAATTGTCCAGATCAGCTAACGATTTATCTTTGAGCCATGAAATGTCCAAGCTTGTTTTGTCTCTTGTGATAATTTCATCATAAGTATATTTTCTCCATCGTCCTTCCGGATTTGTTTCTGCATTAAAAGTTTCTTTTCTCTTATGCCGGTTGGATGGATTGTAACAAGATATAAAATCTCTTAAGTCGTCGATTCTTAACGGATTCTTCTTTAGCGTATGATGAATGTTAGTCCGGTAATCATAAACCCAGATTTCTTTTGTCCATGGATTTTTACTTGCCGGTTTGTTATCGAAGAAAATTACATTTGCTTTAACTCCCTGTGCATAGAAGATTCCTGTCGGTAAACGAAGAATTGTATGTAAGTCGGTTGTTTCCAAGAGTTTTTTACGAACTGTTTCTCCTGCGCCCCCTTCAAACAAAACATTATCAGGTACAACAACAGCGGCTAAGCCTGTTGTTTTTAACATACTTCGGATGTGTTGAACAAAATTTAATTGCTTGTTGCTTGTGGTCGCCCAAAAGTCCTGACGATTGTAAGTTAAATCGTCTTTCTCTTGTTCCCCTTCGTCGTTAGTAAAAGTCTGACTGCTCTTTTTACCGAACGGTGGATTTGCCAAAACATAATCATAAGTAATTGGTGATGCGGCGATCAAAGCATCTGCCGGAGAAATAAAATTATCGCTGTCAATGTCTCCTATGTTGTGCAAAAACATATTCATCAATGCCAAACGTCTTGTACCGGCAACTATTTCATTTCCGAAGAAGGTTTTTAGTTTTATAAACTTATTCTGTTCTTTGTCCAATTTATTATGGGTAACTAAATAATCATAGGCTGCTAAAAAGAAACCGCCCGTACCGCAAGAGGGGTCCGCAATGGTTTTCATCGGTTGAGGCTGAATACATTCTACCATTGCTCTAATCAACGGGCGTGGAGTAAAATATTGGCCTGCCCCGCTTTTTACATCTTGCGCATTTTGTTCTAAAAGTTTTTCATAAATATCCCCTTTTACATCTGCGCCCATCACCAACCATTGTTCGCTATCGATCATATCAATAATTTTAGCCAGCATAGCCGGGTCTTGAATTTTGTTCTGACTCTTCGCAAAGATTTGCCCTAAAATTCCTTTTTGTGTACTTAGTTCGCGCAGCAAAATAGAGTAGTGCAATTCTAACTCTGCACCTTTTAGAGCGGTTAAACTTTCCCAATTGAATTCTTTGGGAATATTTAGTTTCCGGTTATGCGGCGGTTTGCTGTACTCATCTGCCATTTTTAGGAAGAGCAAATAGGTGAGTTGCTCTAAGTAATCTCCGTAACCTACTCCTACATCACGAAGCGGATTACAGAAACTCCAAACTTTACTTACTATACTTGATGTGTTGTTGCTCATTCTATATTTGACTCAATTCAAATGCATATTCGTAACTGATTACACTTTTGCCTTTTTCGTTTTTTTTCCAGGCTTCTTCCAAATGACTTAACTCTATAATGTCATTGGTGCTCGTGGACTTAAATAGAGTTGCTACTTTTTCTAAAACTTCTAATTCGTTTTCCGAAAATAAATCAGCATTAAACGGTCTTTCTTTTCTTGCTTTGAATTGTTCACCTGTATAACCATTTGAAAATTCTGTGGTGCAAATATCTATTACATCTTTATTGGCTAAATATTCAAAAATGCTTTGAAAATTATTCGGAACCGGACCCATATCTATGGCTTTATATCTTACACCACTTATCGAAAAACAACTTAGTTTGAACATTAAAAAATCGGCATAAAATAACAACTTGTTCATTTTAGTTTTGAATGGCTGAACTTTTTCTGAAAAATAGACAATCATTTCAGTAAACTTTTCGAAGTTTGGATTTCTGTATCCGGAAAAAATATCTGCTAAATGATAGCCCATTAAATATTCTTTGAAATTCAAATTGAAAATATTTCGTTTTCTTTCATCTACCAACAATTGTGCTTTTTGAATATACTTTGTTTTTGATTTGTCTGATAAAGTGCCACATAATTCCACCATATCAATGAATTTCTTAGGATCGTCAACAATCTGAATTAATTTACCATTTGCTATACTTGGCATCTCACCTGCTTCGTATTTCCTATAACTGTTAATACCAAAACCTAAAATTTCAGACATCTTCGCAGCAGACAAACCATACTTATCTCGAATTTTAATGATTTCATCAGGAAACGGTATATTGAATCTATCCCGGTATTGGTTATATACCTGATTCATATTCACTTCATCTAATGTAGTTGTGGTAAATTGTTCTCCGCTATCCTCGCATTTGTAATAATGAAAAACAATTTGAAATGTTTCTTTTCTGAAATCGATTGACCTTTTTTCTTTGGTCAATTTCATTTCTTTACCGGTGATTGGACTTTTCATATTTTTTTTACCTTAATGGAAATTGCATTTTGTGTTGTGCCAAATGAAAGGAGATACAAACAACGCTGTTGCTCATTACACCCATAGTAATTTTTATATACACTTTCTTTTTCTTTATGGTTTTACCAAACACCCACATATTAGCACTTCCATATAATTTGTCTTCGATAGGACCTTCGCTATAATCTTTTGTTTCAAGTTCTTCCAGTATGGCTTTTCGTTCAATTGGAAGAAGTTCTAATTCTATTAAGGCTTGGGCGTTTTTCCCTCTGTCGTCACGAAAAAGTACATCCCAAAGCTTCATCTTTACTTTGAAGTCTTTTAAAAAGGATTCGACATCTGTTTCAGTAATCATACATTTATTTGTTGCTGCAAAGATACAGCTTTTTTTAATAATACAACTATGAAGTTGTTAATAATTTATATTTATTGAAAAATGCAACTTTAAAGTGTTACTCAGATCAATTTCCCCTGAAACGCCTTTTTTAATATACTTTGCCTTAATGTTTCCGCTTGCTGCAAACTTTGGCTGATGGTTTCTTCTATCTTATCGCAAACCGTTAGTTTGCTTTCTAATTCATCAACAATGAGTTGTTGTTCTTTGAGTGAGCAAAGTGGGATTGGATAGCTTTTAAGTTTTGTCCCGTTGATGTTTAATTGATTAACTCCAAAACTTCTAACAGTATTACCATACTGTTTTGCAGCGTGTGTATTTAAATAATATGTCAAATAATTTGCATCAATTAAATCTTCGATTCTATTGATGCGTATTAAATAACCTGCAAATATTGCCGGTCTTTCACCTTTGTAAATTGCTGTCTTACCAACCCATTCAGCGCTATTAGTTCGATTAAACAACACATCATTTTTTTTCAATAAATATTTTTTGATTTCTTCATCATCATCAGTGTAAACTAAATCATTCCAATCAAACCTTCCTTTTTGAATATTGCCCATTCTTAAGACGGGTACTTTACCTGTTTTTTTTGACTTGGTTGCTGACCCATACTCAACATTTGAACAAATCTCACCCAACTTCACACACTTCCACCCCTCCGGCAAATTGTCTGCACTATGATTTTTGTGATTATTATGATTGCCTTGACTTAATTCTTTAATTCTTTCATTTCTTAATTCTTTACTTCCTTCATTCCTTAATTTCTTACATGACGAAGTCAACTTTCCTTCAAACGCCGCCTTCAATAAACTTTGGCGGTAAACTTTTAATTGCTGTTGTGCGGTTTGCAGTTGTTGTTTTCCGTTTTCTAAATCG
>JAGUXE010000066.1 GCA_020061995.1 Ignavibacteriales bacterium
GGTATTAGATGACGAAAGTTTTGGTGTTGCAATTGTTGAGGCTCAAGCTTGCCATACTCCTGTTATTGTTTCAGATGCCGGTGGAATGAGTGAAGTTATTGAGGATAAAAAGAGCGGTTTCGTGGTTCCTAAAAAGGATGAATATGAGACTGCCACTGCGATAGAGAAATTATTATCTGATAAAGAGTTGAGAATCTCATTCGGAAACTATGGGAGGGAAAGAGTCGAAAATATGTATGAAATCAATTTAACGGTTGAAAAAATGTTAAACGTTTACAACGAAATTTTGGAATAGGAATTTTTATAATATGTGTGGGATTTTTGGAGCCATTAAGCTAAAAGGTTTTTTTAAACATCAAGATTATTCGAAATTTACCAGTCTAACAAATTTGGTTGCTCATCGCGGACCTGATGCAATTGGTTCTATAGGAATTAATACAACTGATAAAGAAATTAATGATAATAATTTTGACATTTATTTGGGCCATCGTCGCCTTTCAATAATTGATTTAAGCGCAGATGGTAATCAACCAATGAGATTCCGTAATTTGCTTATCACCTATAATGGAGAGATTTTTAACTACATTGAATTACGTGAAGAATTAAAAACATTAGGTGCAACTTTTACTACCAAATCTGATACCGAAGTTATTTTGCAGCTTTATCATTATTATGGCGAAAAAGCTTTCGAAAAATTAAACGGTATGTGGGCTTTTATCCTTCTTGATCTAGATAAAAAGAAAGTCATTGTTAGCCGTGATCGTTTCTCGATGAAACCTCTCTTTTATTTTAATATGGGGAGCGATTTTTATTTTGCGAGTGAAATAAAGCAATTGCTCCCGTTACTAAAATCTGTTGAACCTAATAAAAATGCCCTATTTAATTTTATTCAGCAAAATCTTGTGGATATAAAAGTCGAAACTTTTTTTAAAGGGGTTTATCGGATACCAGCAAAAACTAATTTTTTAATAGACCTAAATACCGGCATAAACTCCTTTGAAAAGTATTGGGATTATACTTCTGAAGAAAAATTAAGTGAGAATTTGGTTTATGAAAAATTTTCAGACTTATTATATGATAGCGTAAAAATTAGACTACGTAGTGATGTTGAAGTTGGAACATTATTGAGTGGTGGGCTTGATTCCTCTTCAATTACTGTTGCAGCACAAAAATTTTGTACTGACAAGATAAAAGCGTTCTCGGTTATTTCAAGTGATAAAAAGCTGAGTGAAGAAAAATTTATTGATATTCTAATCAACGAAAAGAATATTACATGTTTCAAACTTAATGTGACTCCGGAGGAAATATTTAGCAACCTTGATAAAACAATTGAAGCACAAGGAGAACCATTCCCTTCATTTAGTATTGTCGCTCAATATTCAATTTTAGAAAAAATTAAAAAAGAATCTGATATCAAAGTTGTGTTAAGTGGTCAAGGCGGGGATGAAATCTTAATGGGGTATTTAAAATATTATTTCTTTTACTTGCAACATCTATTAAAAACCAATAATTTTCATATTTTTACAAATGAATTATTTAGTTCTTTATACAATAGGACAGCGATAACTCAATTACGAATGGATGTAGCCAAACGATATATCCCTTTCTTGAATAAAAGCAAGGCTGATTATCTTGTCTACGAGGATCAGATGGAGGAAATATGGAGATTTAATTCTCTGATTGATCGTCAAAAGAAAGATGTTGATACTTATTCTGTTCCAATGCTCGCACGGTTTGAAGATCGTAATTCTATGGCGCATTCGATTGAAACTCGTTTACCGATGTTGGATCATAGATTGGTAAATTTTGTTTTAAATATTGAACCAAAACTTAAGATTAAAAATGGATGGACTAAATATGTTTTGCGCAGGTCGATTAAAGAACTTCCTGAAAAAATAAAATGGAGACGCGATAAATTAGGATTTGTAATACCGGAAGGGGAATGGTTAAAAACTAAATATCGCAATAATATTACTGAAATGTTTCAATCAAGTACTTTAGGAAAAATGGGTTTGATAAATGACGAAGAATTTTTAAACTATTATAACAGTTATCTTAATAACAGTTTCAAAATTCATTCCTCCGATATTTCTAAGATACTCATCGCTGAAAAATGGGCAAGAAAGTTCTTCTCGGGTGAATCTAATTGAAAGTAGTTACTATTCTTGGTGCCAGACCTCAGTTTATAAAAACTAAAATTATTTCAGAAAACTTTGTTAAGTTGGGAATAAGAGAAATAATTTTACATACCGGACAACATTATGATTATACAATGTCTGAGGTATTCTTTAAGGATTTAGAATTGAAAAATCCGGACTATAACCTTGGCATTAATAATGGTAGTCATGGTGCTCAAACCGGTAAAATGTTAATAGAAATTGAAGAAATATTAAGCAATGAGAAGCCGGACATAGTTTTAGTTTATGGAGATACTAATTCAACTTTGGCGGGTGCACTATCTGCAGTAAAGTTACAAATTCCGGTTGCGCATGTAGAAGCAGGTTTAAGAAGCTATAACAGAAAGATGCCTGAAGAAATAAATCGGGTTTTAACCGATAGTATAAGTTCATTACTATTTACTCCCTCAGAATTGAGTGTTAAAAATTTAGCAAATGAAGGAATTACAAGAGGTGTTCATAATACTGGTGATGTGATGTTTGATATTGTTATAAATACAATCAATAACATCGATAAGAAGAGTATAATGGAAAAATATGGTGTAAGTATTAAGAATTATATCCTTTGTACAATCCACCGGGCTGAAAACAGTGATAATTTTAATAACTTAAATGAGATTGTGTCAGGAATTAATGCATTAGCTGAAAAGGGAATTACAATTATATTCCCAATTCATCCAAGGACAAAAAAATCTTTACATAAGTATGGATTAGACTTAAGAATTGCTGAAAAAATAAAATTAATTGATCCAGTATCATATTCGGAAATGCTGGCTTTAGAGGCGAATGCAAAATTAGTAATCACAGACTCGGGTGGAGTTCAGAAAGAAAGCTATTATGTCGGCACCCCCTGCTTAATACCGAGAAAAGAGACCGAATGGGTGGAACTAGTTGGTGTTGATTGTTCATTTCTGACAGATGCAAATTCTGAGACCATTCTCAAAA
>JAGUXE010000136.1 GCA_020061995.1 Ignavibacteriales bacterium
ATCTCACCAGCAACATTTGAATCGAGTCCGGAGAAAACAATACTACTTGGTAGGGTTGGTTTGCAATTATCAATAATCATATCTGCAATATTACTTGGAATTGGAGTAGGTAGAATCCAATTAACCACATCTTTATATTTCTTTCCTGCTGATCTATCTGATGCTGCAACTGATATAACAGAAAAATAGGGGTGATATTCAAGCAATTGTATGAATTTTTGACCAACACTGCCAGTAGCACCTAAAATTGAAACCGGAATTTTCTTCATTATTCTACTTCTACTAATAAGTTAATTGATTTTTGAAATGATTTTTAAAATATCTCCATACACTCCTGAAGCGGTTAACCTTCCACCAGCACCCGGTCCCCGAATGATTAAAGGTTTTGCACCAAAGTACTTAGTGTAAAACATAAAAAGACTTTCAGTCCCAACTAATTGTGCAGCGGGGTGGGAGAGCGGGATTTCTTCCAATTTTAGACTGGCTCTTTTACCATCAAATCTTGCGAGATACCGAAGAACACAATTATTTTCTTTTGCTTTTTCAAATCTTCGGGCATATGAGTCATCGTGTTTACTCAGTTTTTCAAAAAAAATATCTATTGATTTAGCCTTTTTTGCTTCTGAGGGGACTAAATCTTCTACTATTATGTCAGGTAAATTGTATGGAAGTCCAATTTCTCTGATTAAAATTAATAGTTTACGTGCAGCATCGAGTCCACTCAGGTCATCTCTAGGATCAGGCTCAGTAAATCCATTTTGTTTAGCGTCAAAAACTAGTTTTGAGAATGGGAGCATACCATCATATGAGTTAAAAAGATAGCTTAATGTTCCAGAATAGATTCCCTCCAAACGTGTGATTTTGTCACCACTTTTTAGAATATCAGTCAATGTTGTGATAATTGGAAGACTTGCTCCCACATTTGTTTCATACAAGAAAAATGACTTTCCTGAAATCTCGGCCTTTCTAATACTTTTATAGAGCTTTAAATCTGAACTATTTGCTATTTTGTTAGGTGTAGCTATTGAAACTGAATTATTCAATAGATGGATATAACTCTTTATAAATAAATCATTTGATGTTGAGTCTATAAAAATTTTATTCTGCACATTGGATTTTAATAATAGGTCTATAAATTGTTTAATATCATGTGCTTGAGGAGATCGATCTAAACTATCCTCCCAAGTTGCTAAACCTATATTTTCATCTGTTAAACACATTTTTTTACTATTGATAAGGCCTCTTAAATTCAGTTGAATATTTTGTTTTTGAAACAGTAAATTTTGGTTTTCTCTCAATAGATTCATTAGCTCTTTTCCTACCAGTCCGGTTGCTCCGGCGATAAATAAATCAACTACTTTTCTATTCGGAAAAAAGAAGGAGTCATGGAGCACGTTCAGAGCTTTTCTGGTATCATTTGTTGAAATGACTACAGAAATATTTAATTCAGATGCTCCTTGAGCAATTGCCGCAATATTAACACCATTTCTTCCTAAAGTTCCAAAGACTTTTCCTGCTATACCGACTTTATGTCTCATCTTTTCGCCGACTATAGCAACAATTGAGAACTCTTCCTCAGAAATTATTTTATCAATTAATCCATCCTTAATTTCATATTTCAATTCTTCATTTAGTAATAAAACAGCTTTTTCTGATTCAAGATTTTTAATTGCCAAGCAAAGTGAATGTTCAGATGAAGATTGGGTAATTAATATTATATTTATTTCACCGCGAGAAAGTGCACCGAAAATCTTTTTTGCGATTCCGGGAACTCCGACCATTCCGCTTCCTTCAATTCTAAGAAGAGCTATCTTATCAATCGAACTTATTCCGCGAATTAAAAAATTGTTTTGTCGTTTTTTTCTATCAATTAATGTTCCTTTAAAATCGGGATTAAAAGTGTTTTTAATCCTGATGGGAATATTTTTTCTCATCACCGGGAGCATGGTTGGGGGATGAATCACTTTGGCTCCGAAATGAGATAATTCCATGGCTTCTTCGTAAGTAAGATTATCTAATACAAAGGCTTCATTAACCTTTCTTGGATCAGCAGTTAGAACACCATTTACATCAGTCCATATTTCAAGTTCGTTTGCATTTAGCGCTGCAGCATAGATGGAACCAGTAAAGTCAGATCCGCCTCGGCCTAAAGTAGTAGTTTCTTCTTTTATTGTCGAACCAATAAATCCGGTAATAATTTGCAGTTTTTGATGTGTATCGAAATAATCCCTAATATTTTTGTTTGTCAGTTTAAAATTAACCTTAGAATTTCCGAAGTCGGAATTTGTGATAACCAATTTTCTACTGTCAAGAAATTCAGCAGAGACTTTATTAGAAAGGAAGGTCTCAGTAATTATAAAAGCAGATAACCTTTCACCGAAACTAAGTATAAAATCCAAAGTCTTTTTTGTTAATTCTTTTGTAAGGTATACTCCGTATAGGATTTCTTCAAGTTTGAGAAATTCTCTATTAATATACTTTAAAACTTTTTCCTTTTTGTTTTTATTGATTAAAAGTTTTGCTGTTAAAATATGTTTTTCAACTATCTCAGAAAAAACAAGTTTGTAACCCAAGTCTTGTAATTCAGCCATTTGGCTAGCAATAATCAAATTATCGGTAACTCCCTGAAAAGCAGAAACTACAACTGCAATTTTGTTTCCATTAGTTATTTTATTTTTTACTATTCTAATAACTTTTTGAATACAATCTGCATTACCGACCGATGAACCACCGAATTTAAGAACTATCATTAAATCCTTTATAAATAGTTATGTGGAAATAAAAACAAAGTTAATTATTGAAGTCGGTTCAAACAAGAAAAAGTGGCATTAATTCAATAAAAATAATTTGTCTGTTGGTCTTTTCTTATTGTAGAGTCGAGTTAAAGCATTTATTCCAATTTTTGAACCTCGTGAAGCAGCTTTACGATAAAAATGTGCGGCACGTCCTTCATCAATTATAAATCCGTATCCCATTTCATAATAATATCCTAATACTATTTGTGCTAATACCGAGCCTTTAGCTTCAGTGGTAATAAGAAAATCAATTGATGTTGTTATATCATTAAAATTAGTGAGTTGCAAAGCATCTAAAAATAGAATCCTGGTTTTAGCTTCGATACTTTTTAATGAGGATGCTTTTTCCCACTGTATTATACCGGCTTCTCGATCGAACTTGCTAAGATTACCATTAATATATGAATATCCCAATTCTATCATTGAAGGAATATGTAAATTGTTTGATGCCGAAGTTAAAAGGTTTAACGCATCTTTATCAGTTATATAAGACTGGAAACCTAAAGTATGAATTCCAGCCCAAACATAATTAGCATCAAAATTCTTTTGGTTGACAGCCTCTTTTAATTCATTAACCAAATTGTATGTTCGAGTTAATCGCCATAATAAGGATGGAGCAAATGGGTTTTCCAATCTGATAGCCATTATATAATACTTGGCTGCTCTTATAAGATCCCTTTTATAATAAGTACCTGTTTGATACAGTAATCCAATTAAAGTTATACTTTCAGGACTCCCATTTTCTGAGCCGATTTCTATTGAATCAATATATTTCTCAAAATTAAATTCGTCGAATTTAGAATCAACCTTTGTAGTATCTAAATTTAATTTATTATGTTTTAAATATTGGAGAAGTACATCATCATTCTCAATTTGGCGAACTGAATCTTGTACTTGCGATAAGTCAAGATAAACCAAAGAGTTTGTAGGCATGATTATCGGTTGATTATTTGTAATTGTTGTGTCAGATTTTGAAAAATCTCTATCAGTTTGTGGCGTATTAGATATTTCAGACGGATTAATACCCATTTCGATAAATTCATTAATTACTTCGGTTGCTGGTTGGAATCCTTTCTCTGATGATTTTTTCAACCAATGGAAAGCAGAATTCATCTCTTTTTTCACAGCAAGATTATCTGTAAAGAATAAACCGTATGCATATTGGGCTTCTCGCATTCCGTTTAATGCTGCCTCTTTCATTAGTAGAAATGCTTTGAAAGGGTCCCAGTTTCCTCCAATACCATTAAGCAGCATGATTGCATAATTGTAAATTGCCGGAGTAAATTTTTTATCCGCAGATTTTTCAATCCATTTAACGGCTTCAATCGTATCACATTCAAATCCATCTCCGAGGAGATAACGTATGCCAAGTTCGTGTTGTGCAACCGGATCACCTGCATTAGCATCTTTTGTGAGAATGAACCTCTGCCAAAGTTGATAAGAAAAATTATACGAAGGGTAGAATCTAACTCGATCAGTTGGGCGATTATATTTGAATGCTAAACTACCGGTTGAATCTTGAGAAAACAAATTAGTATTCAAACCGATAATCAGCATAAACATTACCACTAATAATGCTTTACAATTCAGGGCTACTCCACAAAATAGAATTGATTAAATTTAATATATTACAAATTACAAATCTCGTGATAAAGAAAGAAGTAAGTAAAAACTTTTACACTTCTCCAAATTTGATGACTAAACAGTACTAAAAGATTACTCCCTTTTTGTTATATTTCCTATTATTTATAATAATTATTACGGATAGCAATGCAAGAAAAGAAAAAATCAGATGTTATTGAAAAAATCGTTTCTTTAGCTAAAAGAAGAGGTTTTGTTTTTCAATCAAGTGAGATTTATGGTGGTCTTAATGGATGCTGGGATTATGGTCCACTTGGAGTTGAATTATTAAAGAATATTAAAGAGGAATGGTGGAAATTCATGACCTACCGCGATGATGTTGAAGGTCTCGATGCTTCAATATTAATGCACCCTAAAGTTTGGGAAGCTTCAGGTCATGTTGAAAATTTCAGTGATCCGATGGTTGATTGCAAGCAATGCAAATCAAGATTTAGGTTCGATATACTTGTTGAGGCAATCGCTTATAAAAAGAAAAAAAAGTATCTCCAAGAATTTGTCAACAAAGTTGAATCTGATGAATACAAACTAAAAGTAGATGAATTAAAAGATGATGAAGAAGCTGTTAATGAGTTATTTAATTCAATAATAGAAAATGATTTATATAACAAATTATTATTAACTGAAATCAATTGTCCGCAGTGTGGAAACAAAGGAACCTTTACTGAAGCACGTCAGTTTAATTTGATGTTTAAAACATTCATCGGTCCATTGGAAGATTCAAATGCGGTTGTCTATTTACGACCGGAAACAGCACAGGGGATTTTTGTAAATTTTTTAAATGTGCAAGGAAGTTCGAGACAAAAACTTCCTTTTGGGATTGCCCAAATAGGAAAAGCTTTTAGAAACGAAATCAACACAAAGAATTTTCTGTTCAGAACTCGTGAGTTTGAACAGATGGAAATGCAGTTTTTTGTTCGACCTACTGATGCCCAAAAATGGTTCGATTATTGGAAATCAGAAAGACTTGAATGGTTCAAATCACTAGGAATGACAACTAATAAACTGCGATATCACGATCATGAAAAACTTGCACATTATGCAGATGCAGCCACAGATATCGAATATGAATTTCCGTTTGGGTGGGGAGAAATTGAAGGTATTCACAATCGAACAAATTTTGATCTCAGTCGCCATGAGCAATTTTCTGGTAAGTCCCTAAAGTATTTTGATGAGGAAGCAAAAGAGAAATTTATTCCATTTATAATAGAAACTTCTGCAGGTGCAAGTCGTTCGTTCATGGCATTTTTTATTGATGCATACTATGAAGAAGAAGTCAATGGGGAAGTAAGAGCTGTGTTACGTTTTCATCCAAAGATTGCTCCTTTAAAAGCTGCAATTTTACCTTTGGTGAACAAAGACGGAATGCCTGAAGTTGCAAAAACAATTGAAGCTGAACTAAGAAAAAATTTCAAGGTTTTTTATGACGATAAAGGTGCGATTGGAAGACGTTACAGGCGTCAAGATGAAGTTGGTACACCTTATTGTATAACAATTGATACTCAGACTTTGGAAGATAATTCCGTAACTGTTCGTGAACGTGATTCAATGAAACAAGAGCGAATTAGTATTGAAGAATTAAAAAATTATTTGATAAAAAAAATATTTGATTAATTTGCTGTCATATAAATTATTCTAGAATTGATTAGAGAGTTTTTGATTATGTTAAAAAAATATTTATTGATTATTTCCGCAATGTTTCTGTTGATTAACGGAAAGCTATTCGCCGATGTTGAATCTTTTGATTCCCTTGTTAATAAAGGGATTAGAGAGATTTATAATATCAAGTTTGAAGATGCTGAAGTCACTTTCAGAAGTGTTATTGCAAACTATCCGGAACATCCTGCCGGACGTTTTTTCTTAGCTATGATTGATTGGTGGAAAATTCTGCTTGATCTTGACGAAGAAAAATATGACGATATTCTTTTTCAAAAACTTGAAGATGTGATTTTTCAGTGCGATGAAATTTTAGATAAGGAACCGAAAAATATTGATGCACTTTTTTTCAAGGGAGGGGCTATCGGTTTTCGGGGAAGACTTCGTGCTGTAAGAGAAAGTTGGTTGAAAGCCGCTGATGATGGTCGCGAAGCATTACCCATTGTAGAATATGCTTCACAACTCGATCCGGAGAATAAAGATGTTGAACTCGGGTTTGGAATTTATAATTACTATGCTGATGTAATTCCTGAAAAATATCCGTTGATTAAACCATTAATGTTTTTCTTCCCTTCAGGTGATAAAGCAAAAGGGATTCAACAGCTTAACAATGCGGCTAATCATGGCAAATATGCCAAATATGAAGCTCGATATTTTTTAATGACTTTATACAATCAGTTTGAAAACGATCCAGCTAAAGCATATGAATACGCTTTAAGCTTAAGTCAAGAATTCCCTGATAATCCAAATTTTCAAAGATGGCTTGGGAGATTGGCTGTACGGAAAGGAAATGATTTCGAATATTTTACAATTTTTTCTGATGTGTTAGAGAGGTGTAAAAATGGACTTGCCGGATATAATAATAAAGCTGAACGTGAAGCCGCTTATTATAAAGGTGTATATTTCAAGAATAATAGATTATCTGACTCATCAAAGGTTTACTTTGAACAATGCGAAAGATTGTCACGCGAGATTGATGGGAAGTCTCACTCAGGGTTTTTAGTTAATTCCGTTCTTTATCTTGCTTACATAGATGATATGCAAGGAAGAAGGGAAGAGGCAATTAAAAAATATAAAGATGTCATTAAAATGAAAGAGTTCAGTCAATCACATTTTCATGCTAAACTCTATCTTGAAAGACCATATTCAGAATAACTTATAAATTTGTATTTACACCGATTCGATGTAATGTTCCGATTTGGCCCATTGAGGAATAGGCATAATTGAAAACATACTCTTTAATAACTATGCCTAATCCGATATTAAAGCCTGCTAATCCGGCAAATGTCCCGACTTTCAACTCTTTTCTTTTCTGATTATCATATCCTGCACGAAGTCTTAAAACTTTACTGAGAGTAAATTCCCCCCCAACTGAAAAGTTTTTAAATCTGCTTAAAATTCCATCCTCACTTTCTTGAATTCTATGAAAGTCAACAAATAGTCTCAACGGTAAATGCTCCATCTTTTTTGCTAATCCAACATTAACATCTAAAGGAAGTTTTTCTTTTGTAGATATGTAAGAAGAAAGTTGTGAACCCAAATTTTGTATTGAGAATGAAATGTTTAATTGTTGTGATGTAACAACGTAATATACTCCTAAATCGAGTGCTGCCGCTGTAGATGAATAGTTTTCTATTCCCGAATAAATGAATTTTGCATTTGTTCCGTAATAAAAATTCTCATCAATTTCTCCGGCGTAACCAATAATAATTGCAACATCACTTGCACCGTATTCACCAGAACGGTTACCGAAGTCATCACTTTTAGTAAATGTACCGTAGTTAGCATACTTTATTGCAGCTCCGAAAGTAGAGGTCTCATTAAACTGTTTCGATATCGAAATGGATGCAAAATTTATATCTAATAGGTGATTTAAGTATGAGATAGAAAGAGGCATATCCTTTAATAATTTTAGTCCTGCAGGATTATAGAAAATTACATCAGCATCATCACCACTTGCAGAAAAACTTCCACCAAGTGCTGCTGCACGTGGACTCATATCGACACGTAAAAACTCGTATGTATTTTGTGATAAAATATTTGTAGTTATAGTGAAAAATATGATGACCACTATTCTTAATGAGCGCATAAAAATTCCTTAAATTTCATAAACGATTATACTTAATGATGATTCTAAAGGCAAGGTAAATATTGAGAAGGATTCAAAAATGTGTTGCCAGAAAACTTGAAAAAGTATTTATCCTCGACATAGAATGAATTTTCCTTTGGTAAAAAAAAATGACATCTTTAACACTAAAAAAAAACAAATTAGTAAATAATGATAATCATATATCCGATTTTAAGTGAACAAGTTCAAAAATTAAAGGATGAAATTGATATAATTATTTTTAATAGAATAAAACAACAGATCGAAGTTACAGAAACCGGTAAAAAAAGTATTTTTTCGGCAAATATCATTCTTTGTGAAAGGAACCTGCCGGAATCAATTGCCGCTGATGTAGTGAAACCCTTTTTTGGTAGTCTTAATTTGGAATAGTTCAAAACAGTTTCACCTTATCATGTTTTATTCTTTAGATTCTAAGAAGTTATGAAAAGTTTGCTCCCAAAAGTATTATTCATTAAGAAAGAGAGTTTAGTTACAATATGAGTTTTAATTATAAAACAACCATTTCGTTTCATGATTGTGATCCCGCTGGAATTTTATTTTACGGAAGGATTTACTTTTTTATCCATTCAGCTTATGAAGCACTGATAGCATCATTTAACCTTGACACAGATTATTGGAATAATAGTGAGTATGTTGTCCCAATTATTAAGAGTGAAGCATCTTACAGATTACCATATAAATACGGTGATGAAGCACGAATTAAAATAGTTGTAACTCAACTCAAGTCATCTTCGTTCGAATTGAGTTATGAGTGTTATAATCAAAGAGATGAGCTTTGTGTGGAAGCTAAGACGGTTCATGTTTTTGTTGACAAGAAGTCGTGGAAGAAAAAATCAATGATTATGAAGTTGCATGAAAATCTTGAAAAAATATAATTCGGAGAATTATTTCTTTTCTAGCATTGATAAAATTTCTCCCCGTTTGATTTTCCCAAGTTCAGTTTTAGGTAGTTCCTTCAGAAAGATAATTTGTTTTGGAATTTTATATCCGGTTAAATATAATTTGAGAAAATCTTTAATCTCACTTTTAGTTACTTTTTCCTCATCTGTTTGAACTATTACCGCACAAACTATTTCACCCCACTCCTCATCAGGAATTCCTACTACACATGTTTCTTTAACTGCTTTATTGCTGAGTATAACTTCCTCTATTTCATGCGGATTAATATTCTCGCCACCGGAGATAATTAAATCACTTCTTCTGCTAACAATAAATAAAAAGTCCCCGGACAGATATCCATAATCGCCACTATAATATTTCCCATTAATCAATTTGCTAAAAGTTAAATTTTGATTGTCCATATAACGATCAAAAAGTGTGGGAGATTCTATTATAATCTCACCACTTGATTTGTCTTCAGAATCATATAGAATCTCGATTCTAACTCCATCCAATAATCTTCCGGCAGAATTATTGTTACTCTTAAAAGCGTCAGGACTTAGCACACTTATAAAAGCAGCAGTTTCAGAAGATCCGTAAACTTTATAGGGATTCCAACCTTGTTCAATTCCTTCATTAATCAGATCTGTTACAATTTTCCCACCTCCTAATAAGACTTTGTTTATTTGAGGTGCTTTTGTTTTTACTTCGAGTAATCTTTTAAACTGAGTAGAAACTAGCGAAATTAAGTTAGGATTTTGTGATTCTATTGCATCCTTCAAATCTTCTGTGCTCATTGATTTTGGTATGATGACGCTTCCGCCTGACAATAAAGCACGTATTAAAATTTGAATTCCACCAATATGAAATAGCGGTAATGAAAGAAGCCACTTGTTGTCAGTTGAGTATTTAAAATAATTTTCACCTAATTTAAAACTATTTAGAAGCGATTTAAATTTATGAACTACTCCTTTTGGAATGGAGGAAGAACCTGAAGTAAATATTACGAGAGCATCATCGAGTAGATTAAAATTATTTATGTCTAAAGAATTATTTATATCTGAAGCCAAAGAAATATCATCAATAAACATCTTTTGTGAGGAAGATAAAATGCTTAAATCCGGTAAATGTGAATGAGATAGAAAAGTATTAAACTCGAATTGTGATAGTATATTTGATTGCTCGGCTTCGGTTAAATTACTATTTATCAAAACAGGGATTGATCCATTAAGCCAAAGTGCAAAAATGGTTTTTATCGAATTAATATCGTTCAGTGAATGAAGGGGAACAAAATCTTTGGCTTTAATACCTTTCGCCTGTAATACAAAAAGAGTTTGCTTAACTAAATCGGAAAATTCATGATAGTTAATCTCAATTATCTTTTTTTTATCGTATATAAAGAATGCCGGTAAACTCTTAAACTTATTTTTAGCGACGATTAACCAATTAGTTTCAGTAAATTCCGAATATGATTCCATCAGGAAATAATCCTCACAACACTAATCCAATTGAAAACAATATTCCATATAACGCTGAGAATTTAGCTGTAAGTTCAAGAGTTGAATTAAGTTGATCCCCCTGCAATTCAAACAACATTATGACCAGTTTGTAAGCAATTGGTAGTGTGAGATAGGGGAGAAATATCCAAATACTTACTTCATAAAAAATGTAGAAAATGAAAGGGACAAAAAAAGATGAAACCATCAAAATAAGATATTCATATCGTGAGAAAGCTTTTCCTAATTTAACGGCAAGAGTATTCTTACCTGCAAACCTATCCTGATCGATGTCACGATAATTATTAACGACTAAAATGTTTGTTATCAATGCTCCCACCGGAATTGAGGCGAGGAAGGAGAGACTACTAATTTCCTGAGCCTGAACATAATATGTCCCTACGGTTCCCACTACACCAAAAAATATAAAAACAAAAACATCTCCCAATCCATTATATGCAAGTGGATATGGCCCGGCGGTGTATGCTAATCCGGCAATAATTGATGCTATCCCCACAATCAAAATTACCATTCCTGTTATGTATACGAGATATAACCCAAGAAGGAATGCTAATCCAAAAGTTAAAACAATAGCAAACTTCATTTCTTTTGGTGAAACCAATCCTTCATTTAGCACACGAATCGGCCCAACTCTCTTTTTATTATCTGCACCTTTTAGAAAATCATAGAGATCATTCGTAAAATTAGTAGCGATCTGAATCAATAATGCACAAATTAGAGCAACAAAAGCTAAAATTGGTTCAAAACTTTCTTGCATAAAAGCCAATGAAGATCCGACGATAATTGGAACAAAAGACGCCAATAAAGTTTTTGGGCGGCTTGCCATAATCCAGATTGCGGTTCTTGAATAATTCTTATTCATAATTTCTAAGGTAACTTAGGAAATTTTGTAAAGTCAGGTTTTCTTTTTTCAAGATATGCTTTTTTACCTTCTTGAGCTTCTTCAGTCATATAATAAAGAAGTGTCGCGTTACCGGCAAGTTCCTGAATTCCTTGTTGTCCATCTAATTCAGCATTGAATGCTGATTTCAGCAGACGGATTGAGAGAGGAGATTTTTCAAGAATTTCTTTTGCCCAAATTACACCTTCTTCTTCAAGTTGTTCCACAGGAACTACCTTATTTACTAAACCCATTTCATAAGCCTCTTGAGCATTATATTGTCTGCATAGAAACCATATTTCTCTAGCCCTTTTTTGTCCCACCAGTCGAGCAAGATAACTCGCTCCAAAGCCCCCATCGAAACTTCCTACTCTCGGTCCAGTTTGACCGTAAATTGCATTATCAGCAGATATGGTAAGATCACAAACTACGTGTAAAACATGCCCACCTCCAATTGCATAACCTGCTACCAATGCTATCACCGGTTTTGGAATACTTCTAATCAGTTTTTGGAGATCGAGAACATTGAGACGAGGGACTCCATCTCCGCCAACATAACCTTGATCACCTCTAATTCTCTGATCACCTCCGGAACAGAAAGCATATTTTCCGTCTTCTGTTGGACCTTTTCCGGTTAGTAAAACTACACCAATTGATTGATCTTCGCGTGCATCAATAAATGCATCATACATTTGAATTATTGTTTCAGGACGAAAAGCATTTCTAACTTCAGGGCGATTAATAGTTATCTTAGCAATACCATCCATCTTTTCATAAATAATATCCGAATATTTTTTTGATTCTTTCCAATCGAAAGACATTTTATCCTCTTTAAATTTTGTTGTTATTTTTGATTTTGTAAAAATGAGCTAAGCAAATTTACAAATTCTTCCGGTTTTTCCAGATGTATATTATGTCCGGTATTTTTTACGATTTTCAATTTTGAATTTGGTAACAGTTGGTTCATCTCTTTATTAATACTTAAATATTTGTCATCAAGTTCTCCCGTTATCAATAAAGTTTTAACATGAAATTCTGATAAATAATTCCACAAATCAGGCATTATTCCGAGACTGAATCCTTTCAATGATTCAATCAATCCATCTTTATTTAATTCAATCATTCGATTAAATAAAATTTCTTTTTTTTCTTCTGAAAGTTTTTTTTGAGAACTAAAGAGGGGAAGATTCTTCCAATAAATGGCGAAATCATCGATTGAATTATTTTGTATAAATTCTGCTAATTCTAAATCAGATTTAGTGCGAAGTTGGCGTTCAAGTTTTGTTTTCAATCCGGGAGAAGAACTTTCTAATATCAGTGACGATAGATTGTCATTATGCTTAGAAGCATAAGAAAGTGCTATTCTTCCTCCCATCGAATAACCGACAAGATTTATTTTATCAATATTTAAATACTTGACAAGTTCATCAATCAAATTAACCATGAACTCAGTAGTATAAAAATAGGTCTCTTTAGGAGTACAGCTGTTTCCAAATCCGGGTAGATCTATAGTTATCCAATTATAGGATTTGGGGAGAAGAGAAATGACTTCATTCCAATCACGCGAATCGTTTGCGAAACCATGTAAAAAGAATAAGATGGGATTCGTATTGTCGAGTGAAAAACTCGTTTTATAAAAAAAATCGTATCCTTGATATTTGAAAATCATTTTGTTTCAGCAACAACATCGGATCGGAATTGCAACGAATATATAAGTTTTGTAAGTAAACTTCCAACTTCGGTTAAAGTTTCAATTCCAATATTCCTCATATCATCTTTGTGAGTATGCCAGTAATTTCTGCGTTCATTTCCGGTATTTGCTCCAATCAAATCAGAATCAATAATATTTATTGTTTTTATTCCTGCTTGATTTAGTGGAATATGGTCATCATAAACCGGGCTTGATTCAAAGACTGAGAAGTGCGATGCATTCATTTTTTCTGCTAAATTCCAAACGAGATCAACTATATCTCTTGCATATTGTAATGAACTTCCCTCTTTATAAAATTTCGCTTCAATATCACCCACAAGATCGAGTAAAATACCGAAGTGGGGATTAAAATTCTCTGGTTTATTTACTGCAAAATATTTTGCACCGAG